>NZ_QUDI01000054.1:0-33457 GCF_003477465.1 Parabacteroides sp. AF48-14 | reverse complement strand
ACGACCGTCCTAATCTTCGTGAGGTGCCGAGTGCACTACCTATTAGCACGGTCGTAATGGAAATTAGGACGGTCGTAATGGCGGAAAAACGCTACAAAAAAGAAAGAAAAAGTCCCTTTTTGAGGCTCAAAAAGCGGATTAACATTTGTTTTGTTTCGGATGTCTTTTATACTTGAAAAATGCGTTTTATACAATAAGCCCCCCCGGGGAGTTGAAAGTTAAGAGTTGAAAGTTGAAAGGGAGCATATTTAAGAAAAAGTGAACCATAATATTGTCATGGAACACGGATGACACAGATTGGGCAGATGACCACAGATCTATTTATTAAAAACAAATCTGCGGTCATCCGTTTTATCGGTGTTATCCGTGTTCCATGATAATACAAACAGGTTCAGTTCTGCAAAAAACTGAACCTATTGTACTTCGTGAGGTACTACAATAATCAGATAAGATGATTTAACGCCATATACTTCCAGAGCGGGGCGGCATGAAGCGCTTGTTTGATCTGGTCGTTTATCAGGAGTTCTTTTACTTCATCGAGTGTCAAAAGATGGACGCTCAGATCTTCCGTTGCTTCGAGATGTTGGGCCGTGACAGGCTCTACATCGGTGGCAAGATAGCAATATGTCAGGTTGGTATGTGTACTGGGATTAACGCCGACTACCATCAGTTCGCTCCAGTTCCCATTTCCGTAGCCGGTCTCTTCCAGCAGTTCCCGCTGGGCGGAAACAAGCGGGGATGCGTCTTCTTTCTCACAGACACCGGCACAAAGTTCATAGGCTGCAATCCCCAGTCCATGACGGTACTGGCTTACAAAGACAAATTTCCGGTCTTTGGTAATCGCGATTACATTGATCCATTCCGGATATTCAAACACATAATATTCGGGTATTTTGTTCCCATTCGGCAATTCCACTTCTTCACGGCGTACGGTGAACCAGGGTTTACGGGACAGATATTCGCTTTTCAGTACTTTCCAGCTTTTGTTTTCCGGTGTTTCCATTCTATATTGTTTTATTGTTACTTGCATATTATAAACGGCTTAGTTTGCGATAAATTGTGATTTACGGCAGACCTACCGGGGCAAGCTTCATATTTATCATTATCTTTGTCCCTTCGAAAGAGATGATTAGATGAATAAAGATGATAATTTCGGCAGGCTTTTGCTCCTGTTACTTATTGCATTAGGAATCTGTTTAGGACTATATTACTTACCGGACCGGTTGTTCGGGATGAAAATAAAAAAGGTTGATTTGCTTTCCGATATCAGGATAAAGCAGGAATCCCTTTCGATGGATTCTTTGCGTATGCAGCTTGAACAACCGGATACGGTCCGGATAGATTCGGCTGCTGTGCGCGATTCTATTTTGAAAACGACAGGTATCGATTCTGTGGCATTGGCTTTACGCGATTCTCTTTATAAAGTCATGTATGCAGACCGGGGAGCCGATTCGTTGGGAACGCACATTGAAGATTATTCAGTAGGGCATATCGGCCTCAAACGCTTCTTTGCCGCTTTGAGGGACAGTCGGAAGCAGGAGCGCCCGGTTCGTGTGGCGTTTTTGGGAGACTCGTTTATCGAAGGAGATATTGTGGTCGCTGATTTCCGTTCCGGGATGCAGAAGGAGTTTGGCGGACGGGGAGTCGGTTTTGTTCCCATTACATCTGTTGCCGCACAATTCCGTCCGACTATCGAGCAGGAGGCTGAAGGATGGAACACCTGGTCGATGCTGACCGATCATCACCACCGGTACACACTTTCCGGGATGACGTTCGAGCCGGAAAGCGATCATCCCTCTGTCTCTGTTAAAACAACAGACCGCTATCCGGAGCTAAAGACCGTATCTTCCCTCAAGTTCTTGTATGAGAAAAATACCCGCACCCGGATGACACTGATCTGCAACGGGACACAGGATACGATCCGCGAGGTACTGAAGCCGACTTCCGTTATTACCCAATATGAACGTACGGGGACTTTTACGGAGGCCTCCTTTGCTTTTGCCGATACAGCTGGTTTCCGTGCACTCGGAGTCGCGTTGGAAGATAATTCGGGAGTGATTGTCGACAATTATTCCTTGCGCGGAAATTCGGGTATGATCTTGACACGGTTGGACAGTGCCCGTTGCCGGGAGCTGAATGCCATACGTCCGTATGATTTGGTTATCCTGCAATATGGGTTGAATATTGTCAGCGACAGCATTCTACAGTATGGCTGGTATGCGAAACGGATGGAAGAGGCCGTGCGCCATGTAAGGACTTGTTTTCCGGACGCCGATGTCCTGATGCTGGGTGTGTCGGACAGGAGCCGGCAAGTGGATGGAACGTTTGAGACGATGCCTGCCGTGTTGGCGTTGCTCCATGCACAACGTCAGGCTGCCCGCCGTTCGGGTGTCACATTCTGGAATGTGTTCGGAGCGATGGGAGGCGAGAACAGCATGGTCCGTTTTGTGGAGAACAATTGGGCCAGCAAGGACTATACGCATTTAAGTTTCAGGGGAGGAAAAGAGATCGCTTCTGCCTTGTTAAAAGCAATATTATTAGAAAAAGAGTTTTATGATGAAGCAGACAAAGTGGCTCGTTAGTCTGATGGTTTGTCTGGCGCTGATGGCAATAAGTGCTGTCGGAGCCAAAGGGAAATTACCGGTCCCTGTTCCCGCGCTTGACGCGGGATCGCAGAAGCCTTGGCCGTATCAGGAAAAAGACAGCCTTTCTGTGCTCTGTCCGGATACAATCCCTCTCCCTTCACTTTCCTATTCGATCGGGAAAGAGGTGGATTCTATTTTGTCGCCCTCCTTTTTGCAGCCCTTCTTTGCCGGGTTGGATTCATTGCGGGCAGGGAAAGACACTGTTCTTACGGTTGTCCA
Source organism: Parabacteroides sp. AF48-14 (assembly GCF_003477465.1). Taxonomy (NCBI): domain Bacteria; kingdom Pseudomonadati; phylum Bacteroidota; class Bacteroidia; order Bacteroidales; family Tannerellaceae; genus Parabacteroides; species Parabacteroides sp. AF48-14. The sequence goes on along the minus strand of NZ_QUDI01000054.1, from coordinate 30,593 downwards.
TCTGGGAGATTCCCATATACAGGCCGGGTATTATTCCGGACAGATGATGCGTCTTTTACAGGCGCAGTTCGGAAATGCCGGACGCGGATGGATCGCTCCCTTCAAGTTGAGTCGGACGAACGAGCCGGACGATTATTTTATCTCTTCCGCCATCCGGGAATGGGTGGCCGGACGCTGTATCCAGGCAAACAAAAAATGTCCGGTCGGGATCGGAGGAATCGGCATTCAATCCGTCTCTCCTTCGATTAATCTGGATGTGCGGATTGCCCCGAACAACGGGGCCGGTTATGCTTTTAGCCAGGCTATTTTTTATCGGGGGGAGAAATCCATGCCGATGCTGCCTACCGGGCCATTGAAAGATTCCGTACAGACTTCTTTGGCTATGGCTCCGGCTGTGGCAGGTGTTATGGCTGATACATTCCGTATCGCTTATCCTGTCGATACGCTGCAACTTCACAGTACCCGGAGGAAACAGGGAACGGACCAGTTGCTTCCGGCTTCTTCGTTTAGGAATGTTTATTATGGTTTTAGCCTGACAAACGGGAATCCGGGTGTTTTATACCACTCGATTGGGGTAAACGGGGCTATGTTTGTCAATTATACGGACGAATCCTATGTGCGGCAGTTAGCCTTGTTGAAACCTTCTTTGCTGATTGTTTCGCTGGGCACGAACGAGACGTTCGGCCGCCGTTTCAACAGCGAAGAATTTAGCGGACAGGTACGGGCGTTTATTTCGCTCGTTAAGAAATATATGCCGGATACGGCCATCCTGCTTACTACACCGCCGGAATGTTACAAACGGACCTATGTAGACAAGAAACGTACTTATGTCCGTAATGCAAATACCCAGCTTGCGGCAAAGGCGCTCGTAAAAGTCGCCCATGAAGAGGGGCTTGCCTGTTGGGATTTATTTACGGCTACGGGAGGTAAAAGCTCTTGTACCAAATGGCATAAAGAACGGTTAATGGGGCGCGACCGTATCCACTTTACGAAAGAGGGCTACCGGGAACAGGGAACACTGTTGTACCGGGCCTTGATGCAAACGAAAAATAAGAAAGATGATGACAGGTGATATTTTAAATAATATAGGAGGATTTTCGATTGAGAAGCTTGGGGAGCTTTTCCTTTACCATCATAACGCACCGATATTATTCAGTAGCGGACTGTTCTTTTTCCTTTTTATCGGTTTCCTGATTATTTATATGTCATTAAGGAAACATTTGTTGGCACGTATTATTTATGTCACACTGTTTTCTATCTATTTTTATTATAAAAGCAGCGGGTTCTTCTTTTTCCTGCTGTTGTTTGTTGCGACATCCGACTTTTTTATCGCGCAACGTATTGTCCGGACTGCACCCAAATGGGGACGCAAGGCTTGGGTAATCCTGAGTTTGTGCATCGATCTCGGATTATTGGGATATTTCAAGTATTTTAATTTCTTGCGGGAAATCGTTGCGACGATTGGCCACGAGTTAGGCTATCAGTTGGGTAATACCTCTTTGCAAAGCATCACTTACCAGCCGTTGGATATTTTCTTGCCGGTCGGTATTTCATTCTTTACTTTCCAGACGATCAGCTATGTGATCGATGTGTACCGGGGGAGGATAGAGCCGCTTCACCGTTGGATCGACTACGTCTTTTATGTCTCTTTCTTTCCGCAACTGGTAGCTGGCCCTATTGTCCGGGCACGCGACTTCCTTCCGCAGATTTATAAAGTGCCTGCCGTCACACGGGCACAGTTCGGCGAAGGCCTGTTCCTGATTTTGTGCGGTCTTTTCAAGAAAACAGTTATATCCGATTATATCAGCCTTAACTTTGTGGACCGTATTTTCGATGCTCCTTTACTCTATACGGGAGTGGAGAACCTGATGGGGGTATATGGCTATGCTTTGCAGATATATTGTGACTTTTCGGGCTATTCGGATATGGCAATCGGTATAGCCCTGCTGCTGGGTTTCCGTTTCAATGTAAACTTCGATTCGCCTTATCAGTCTGCAACAATTACGGAATTTTGGCGACGTTGGCACATCTCTCTTTCTTCGTGGTTGAAAGATTATTTGTATATTTCGCTCGGCGGAAATAGAAAAGGTAAAATACGAACGTATATAAACCTGTTGATTACAATGCTGTTGGGCGGTTTATGGCATGGGGCTTCCATCAGTTTTATCCTTTGGGGAGCTTTACATGGAGTCGCTTTGGCTATTCATAAGTTTGTGATGGGCCATTTCAGCAGTTTCAAACCGTTAGGCTCGGATATGAAGCCCTGGAGAAGAGTTTTAGGAATATTGATTACTTTTCATCTGGTTTGTTTCGGCTGGATCTTGTTCCGTGCCGATTCGATGCAGACGGTAGGCGAGGTGTTGACACAGATTTTTACAAACTTCCATCCGGAAGTGTTCATGCAGTTTGTCATGGGCTATAAAGGGGTATTTATCCTGATGGTGATCGGTTATGTCATGCATTTCATGCCTAAATCGGCAGAAAACGGGTTGCAGGCAGTTGTGACTCGTTCTCCTTTACTTGTGCAAGCGGTGATGCTGGTAGTGGCCATCTTTGTCGTTGTACAGTTTAAAAGTGCTGGAGTGCAGCCTTTTATCTATTTCCAGTTCTAAGATAACTGAGAATAAGTAAAAACAACACTACTTTTATGGGGAAAAATTTATTGTTGCTTATATTGATAGGTCTCTTTTTATTGGGAGATACAGATGTGTACCGTCCGGTCGGGCCTCCGGATGGTTCGGGTATCACTTCGCCTGAATTTAAAGGTGGCAGTGCCGCTTTTGCCCGGTATCAGAAAGAACATTTGAAATATCCGGTGAAGGCATATGAAGAGGGATTGGAAGGTGTTGTCTTGGTTTCCTGCACGATAGAGGCGGATGGAAAGGTAACGGAAGTGAAGGTGTCCAATAGCCCTGACTCCCGCTTTGAAGATGAAGCCGTACGGTTTGTGGAGAATACCGCAGGCCAATGGATTCCGGCTAAACGTAATGGCCGGAATATTGCCGGACAGAAGTTTGTTCCGGTTTCTTTTCGACTGGATAAGACACAAATGCCCGAAGTAGGGACAAATGCCGGTAACAGGGAACTCGTCAAATATATAATCGTCGCTTTGCTCGTTGCCGCTTCTCTTTTCATTTTAAGAAAACAACAAAAATGATTGCCGGGAATGCCGCCTAACTTTTCTAATTTCGAAAAAATACCGTCTAAAATGCATCAAAAACGAGAATAATAACATTGTCGTTGTTTATAAATTGAAAATAAATTTGGATATCTCCTCTGATAATCCTTACTTTGTGAATTGATACATATTATCAGAATTTTAAGATATTACGAGCGAATATCCCAATACATTCATTTATTTTATATGGAAAGTGTGTATAAACAACAGCTGCTTGATGCTGGGACTAATGTGGATAAAGCATTAGACCGCTTTATGGGAAGTGAGGCATTGTATGATAAGTTTCTTCTGAAATTCATTCAGGACACATGTTATAAGCAACTGGAAGATTGCATAAAAACGGGTAATGCTACCGAGGCTTTTATGCAGGCCCATACCATGAAAGGCATTGCAGGAAACCTGGAATTCGAGTCTTTGCTGGAAGTCCTGGTGCCTATGACTGAACAGCTAAGAAGAGGGGATATGACAATGATAAAGGAAGAACAAGAGGAATTAAAACTGCGCTATGAAAAACTGTATGCTGTCATAAAAGAAAATCATTAGGCAGAAAATAGGAGGGATATATCATGGATGAGCATTTTTCACAATCAGGAACAGATCTTGAGTATAGGCTGTTGGTGGGGTTAATGGGACAAATGGGTGTTAGTGTCAGCAAACATTTGTTGGATGAACATTTCACCCTGTTGTGGGCAAACGATTTCTACTATGATATGATTGGTTATCCTAAAGATGATTACGAAACCCTTTTCCACAATCGACCGGATTTGTATTATAAGCAATATCCGGAGCTCTGGGAAGCTTTAGGCCAGAAAGTCTACGAGGCAATTGAGAACAAAGCAAACGGTTATGAGCTCATTACCAAAATGCCGGTGAAGGGTGGAATGAGATGGATTAAACTGAATGCGACATTTACTGATCAGCTACAAAACGGTATCCCTATTTCATATACAGTGATGACTGACGTTGAAGACATCATGCAAGTGCGTCTCGAACAAACAGTCGCTTATGATAACCTGCCCGGTTTTGTTGCTAAATATAAGGTAAAGCAGGATGGCCGTTTTATCATGATTGAAGCGAATGATAAATATTTGGATTTTGCAGGTATCGAAAAAGATATGATTTCCGCATTCTGCCCTTTTTCCCGACTGGACGATAAGAGCCGGAGTGTACTGAATGAATATATTCCTTTGATGCAGAAGGGAGAATCTGTGCATTTTGTGATTCGATCCAAAGATAAAAACGGTACGGATGCCTGGTTGCAACTGAACGGCGAATGTATCGGCTGGGAGGGTAAAGAGCCTGTCTACCTTGTTGTTTTCATCGACATAACTGATATTACCGAGCAGCGCGAATTGCAGAAAAAGCTGGAAGAGCAATCCGAGCAATTAAAAGAAGCGCTTGATTTTGCAGAAAAAGCAAATCAGGCTAAGTCTGATTTCCTGGCCCGTATGAGCCATGATATCCGTACGCCTATGAATGCCATTGTCGGAATGACCGCCATTGCCGGTGCCCATGTGGATGACAAAGAACGGGTCCTTGACTGCCTGAACAAGATCACCGGTGCTTCCAAATTGCTGCTCAGCTTGATTAACGAGGTGCTGGATATGTCAAAAATTGAAAGCGGACGACTCAAGCTCTCCGATGATGAACTGAATATTGGTGAGTTGTTGCAGGATCTGATCATTATGATGCAACCGGAGATCCGGAGCAAACAGCATCAATTGGATATCCATCTCATGGGGATGCAACATGAGAATGTCATTGGAGATATGCAGCGGATTAAACAGGTTTTAATGAATATCCTGTCCAATGCAATAAAATATACGCCGGACAACGGACGGATTCTGATCCGGATCAATGAAAAGTCCTCCCAGGACGGAATCGGATATTATGAATTTGTTTTTGAAGATAACGGAAGAGGGATGAAGCCCGAATTCCTTTCAAGGATATGCCAGCGTTCGAACGGGCGGACGATCAAGATATTGTAGGCATACAGGGGACGGGGCTCGGCATGTCGATCAGCCATAAGATTGTACAGATGATGGGTGGCGACATACTGATCGAAAGCGAATACGGCAAAGGTTCCCGTTTTACCATAAATATGCCGTTACGGCTTCGTGAGCAGGATGTCCCGGAAGCGATAGGTGTCCCTGGAATGTCTATCCTTGTTGTCGATGATGACCGGATTGCCTGTCAGGGTACTTGCAATTGCCTGGAGGAAATCGGGGTACGATGCGACTGGGTTTGTTCCGGTGAGGAAGCTGTAGAGATTGCCAGGGAAAGAAGCGAAAAGAATAATGCATATTTTGCTATTATAATGGACCTGAAGATGCCCGGGCTGAATGGTATCGAAACTACCCAATTACTTAGAGCGGCAGTGGGTCCCGATATCCCGATTATTATTTTATCCGCATACGATGTGGAAGAGTATGAATCGGATGCCAAAAAGGCAGGTGCGAATGGATTTATTACGAAGCCTTTATTCAAATCTAAATTGATCCAGGTCCTGAAAAGGTTTATAGACAAGGAGAATGTCCGGGGACATATCACTCCGACAAAATTGTCTGATGCTGATTTTTCGGGTAAGCGTATCCTGTTGGTGGAAGACAATGAATTGAACCTTGAAATTGCTGTCGAGATCATAGGAAGCACCGGCGTTTCCATCGATACGGCTGTGAACGGCTTGGAGGCTGTTGACAAGGTGTCGCAATCTCCCGAAGTTCTACCAGATGATATTGATGGATGTTCAGATGCCGGTGATGGATGGTTACGAGGCAACCCGCCGGATTCGCGCCCTCGGACGTGCGGATGTTTCCGGTATACCGATTATAGCCATGACTGCCAATGCTTTTTCCGAAGATGTAACGAATGCGCTCGAAGCCGGTATGAATTATCATCTGGCAAAACCGATCGATATTATTGCCCTGATGGCAGTATTAGACAAATATTTGTAAAGGTGCTTTGTTTTTAATAGGTATCAACGATACTCTCACTTCTTAGTTGCCTGTCGAAAGAGGCTTTATCCAGCTGGGTCGTAACGTGAATGGTTACCGGCTCGCCCGGCAAGAGGTCGAAATAGTTGTCGGAGAAGAAATTGTCGATACCGTCGATACTCAGAAACACGCCCCGGGCAAAAACGTCGCTGCTGACTGTCACATCGTAGCCGTCTCCGGACGGAACCGATGTCATTTGAATATCGGCTTTCGGAAAGTCGATATCTTTATAACGATCAAAGAAGTAATTGTTTGTGATTACTTCACCGTCTTTTCCGTTCTCGGTGAAGCGGGCGTTTACAACGACTTCATTTGTTTTCTTTCCTCCCAAGACGCTTTCTACTGGAGCGGAGAACTGTATCTTGCTTGTGTTTGCAGGCAGCGTTACATTCTTTTTCTGTTCAAACAGGACATTGCCTTTCAGGTCCATGACACGGACGTCGAGCAGGCCTTTCGTTGCCTGTAAGCGGTCGGAGACGATGTAGATATTCAGTATGCCGTCTTCTGCAATCGGAGAGACGAGGATGTCCCGAAACGCTTTCTTTGCGAAATAATGCTGGGCTTTCCAACGCCCGTAATAGTCACGGCTCGACCAGGAAGCGACCGGCCAACAATCATTATGCTGCCAGAACAGGGTTCCCATATTGTAAGGCATCATGCGCCGGTGCGCTTCGATCGCTGTCTTGATCGCATCGCCCTGAAGCAGCTGTCCCATGTAGAGGAAATTCGGGAAATCTTTGGGCTTCCGGTATTCGTTCAGCAGGTACCATTCGATCAGGCCGTTGGCATGGCTACCGGCCCGCTGATGTGCCATCATCACTTCCGAATAGATATCATGGTCGCGTTCTTCCGGTGCATATTTCAGGACGGACTGGTACTCCGGGAACGACTGGAAACCGTATTCCGAGAAGAAGCGGGCACGTATCTTGTTGTAGTTCGCGATGCTGTCCTTGGCATGCCATACTCCCCAATAGTGGGCATCGCCATTCGGGTTCCAGTTCTCTTTGCCGCTTTCGCATTTGGCATCCGGATCGCCGCCGTATGGGGAGGAGGGCAGGTAGAAGGCGGTCGGGTCATATACCTTTACGACTTCGGGCAGCAGTTTATGGAAAAGATCTTTATCGTCTTTCCGCATTTCTTCCAGCACGCCCAGCTTCTCGTATTTCTGCATCCAACCCCAGTTGAACCAGGCTGTATGGTTTTCGTTGTTTCCGCACCAGATCGCGATGCAAGGGTGGTTGCGCAGGCGGACGACATTGTCGATCGCTTCCTGCCGGATGTTCTCTAAGCGTTCCGGCGTCATCGGGTAGGTACTGCATGCAAACATGAAATCCTGCCAGACCAGAATGCCGTACCGGTCGCAAAGGTCATAGAAGAGATCGTTCTCGTAGATACCGCCGCCCCAGACACGGAGCATATTCATATTGGCATTGACGGCATCGAGAATTGTCTTTTCGTAGCGTTTGGGCGTGACACGCGGCAGGAAGTTATCCTGTGGGATGTAGTTGGCCCCTTTGGCAAAGACTGGCTTACCATTCAGTTCGAAATAGAAGGTGGTGCCGTCCTTGTCTTTGTCGCGTACGACGCGAAGGCTGCGGATGCCGATGTTGGTGGTATCCGCGTCGGCCACCTTGCCATCCATTGTGACGGTGGCTGTGAAAGGATAGAGGTGGGCTTCCCCCAGACCGTTCGACCACCAGAGTTTGGGATTGCGGACGACGAGGTCGGTCTCGATCAGGTTCTTGCCCTTCTTCACATGGGCGGTCTTCGTCCAAGTCTCCCTGATACCTCCGGCTTTGAGGGTGAGCGTGGCTTCTCCCTCCTTGTCGGCGATGACTTCGACACGGGTTTTGATCTCTGCACGTTTGGCATTGACTTTTTCCTGGATGTATTGGACATTGTCGATGCGTGCATCATTCCAGCCGATCAGGTAGGCTGGACGCCAGATACCGCTTGTGACAAGACGGGGCCCCCAGTCCCAGCCGTAATGGTAGCCTGCCTTGCGGGCGAAGACGCTTACCTTCTTATCGAACAGGCCGCCGTTTTCGGACTGGTCGTTGCCGGCTTCGATCGGATGTTGCAGGGCGTCGAAGTTCGGGATATCCATTTTGATAGGAGAGTGGAAGTAGATGCGGAGTTCGTTGCCGTCCCTCTTCAACAGACCTTTGACGGGAATGAGCCACTCGCGGAACATATTATTGGCTTTCAGGATGCAGGAATCGTTCAGGTAGACATCGGCATAGGTGTCGAGCCCTTTGAAATCCAGGTCGATGTTGTCCTTGTCGAACACATCGGGGGCGACGTCGAGGGTCGTCTTATATTCCCAATCCTCTTTGTCAACCCACTGCACACCCCGTTCGTTCAGGCGATAGAAGGGATCTTCGATGATCCCATTGTCCATCAGATCCGTATGGACAACCCCCGGCACGGTGGCCGGATACCAGTTATTGCCGCGAACCTGTTTGAAGGTCCAGCCGCTGTCGATGTTTTGTTCAGATACTCCATCCGCCATTGCCGGAACCGCTACCATAAGGGCAGAGGCAAGGGCAAGGGTGGAGGCGATAGTTTTGTAACGCATAATCATGTTTTTTGTTTCTACTAAACAATAACAGATCGCGTTGTGTTTAGTTCTGGCTTACCCCAACGCCTTTTTGTTCGTCTCATTGACCGGGTTCTTCCCTTCCGGAGTGTAGAGCTGGTCGATGCGGGCGGCATAGGCTTTTTCCACTTTGCCGCGGACGATCTTCATCGTGCTGTTGACCATGCCGTTCTGCTCCGTGAATGGTTCCGGCAAGACGGCAAAGGCAGCAGGCAGCCAGCGGTCGGGGAAGAGGGTCGACAGGTCGCCCCCTTTGCGGAAACGGTCTATCTGCGACTGGATGATCCGGATCGCTTCCTCGCATCCTTTATCGGATGAAAGATCGAGATGCTGGTGCGCTAAGTGTTTCTTCAGACGTTCTTTGTTCGGCACGACGAGGGCGACGGTGTACGGACTCTGGTTGTTATACAGGATCAACTGGTCGATGCAGGAAGAATGTTCGACCAGCGCCTCCTCGATCCCTTCGGGACTGTACTTCTCGCCGTCGCTACCAATCAACAAGCTTTTGAAACGACCGAGCACATACAACAGGCCGTCATGTCCCATATAACCCATATCTCCGGTATAGAGCCAGCCGTCGCGTACGGTCTCGGCCGTCGATACCGGATTCTTCCAATAGCCCGCCATCACATTCTCGCCTCGTATGACGATCTCGCCCTTCTCACCTGTCGGAAGTTCTTTTCCATCGGCATCACATATTTTCAGGTCGAGCGGACGAACCAGTACGCCGCTGCTTCCGAACGTATGCCGGCGCGGGCCGTTGGTCGAAATTACCGGAGTGGCTTCACTCAAGCCGTAACCCTGGTACATCGGCAGGCCGATTGCGTAATAGAACTTCTGCAGGTCTTTGTCCAACAGGGCGCCTCCGCCGATGAAGAACCGGAGCTGACCGCCGAAATTCTCACGTACCTTGGTGAAAAGCAGTTTGTCGAACAGGCTGACAAGCGGTTTCAGCAGGCAGCGGGCGCCACGTCCCTTATCCTCCCCGCCGTCGCCATTATAGAGGTAGGCGACCTTGAGGGCGAAGTTGAACAGGCGGGTCACCTGTTTACCCTGTGCCCGGATGCCTTGCTCGATGTTCTTCTTGAAATTCTTTGCTAACGCCGGGACGCTCAGGATCAGGTAGGGTTTGAACTCTTTGATATTGACCGGGATGTTCTTCAACGTCTCCAACCCGGTACGTCCCACCTGTACGGTCGCGACCGATGCCCCCTTCGACATGAAGATGTAGAAGCCGACCACATGCGCGAAACAATGATCGAGCGGAAGGATCACTAACGTACGCCAGGTGTCGTCGATGTCGACGCAGGAGAGCGCCTGCTCCACGTTGGCCGTATAGTTGCGGTGCGTAAGGATGACGCCTTTCGGGTCTGCTGTCGTTCCGGAGGTATAGGTGATAGTCGCGTAATCGCCATCCTGCAACGACTTGCCGATAGTCAGGAACTCATCCAGCGGATGCGCTTCCAGATACGCTTCTCCCATCCGAAGAACTTCGGAGAGGGGGATTTCTTTCTCCTTATATTCTGTCTGCTCGTCCATCACGATCACTTTCTCGACAAGGGGAAGGCGGTCCATGATAGCCCGTATCTTCTTCAGCTGGTTACCGGAAACGAGGATATATTTCACGTCGGCATGCACGAGGCGGAACAGCAGGTCGTTCGCTTCTTCCAGTTTAATGGAAAGCGGGACGTTGGTCGCACCGGCGTAGAACATGGCCAGTTCACCGATGATCCAGGCATTACGGCCTTCGGAAAGGAGCGCCATGTTGTCTCCTTTCTTCACTCCGAGAGCCATCAATCCGGCACCTGCCGTATAGACTTGCTGCTGGACTTCCTTATAGGTTGTCGGCTCGAACTTGTCCTTCGTCTTCTCCCACAGGAAAGGGTTGTCGGGATATTGCTGCACCGAGCTCTCGAAAAGGTCAATAATTGTCTTCTTCATGTCTGATATCTGTTTAATTGTTTTATTCACTAAAGGGCAGGAACCTTCTCTATCTCTTCCATATATCCGCAAGCCGCCTCGACCGTCGGAACGTTCTTGATCACGATACTGCGTTTCCCGTTCTGCTCCCGGAGGTTACATTCGCGCGGGTGCTTCTGGATAAAGCCGAGCAATTTGTCGAACGCCTCGCTCTGGTAGTAGGGGCTGTCGGGGTTGGCGACGAGGAAGATATTCATCTGCCCCTTTTTCAGCACGACCTTCTCCATCCCCAACTGCTTTGCCATACGGCGCAGGCGGACGATGCGGATCAGTTCTTTCCCTTCCTTCGGCACCTTACCGAAACGGTCCTTCAGGCGTTCGGTAAAGGCAAGTATGTCGCGCTCTTCCTCCATCTTGTCCAATTCGCGGTAGAGGGAGACGCGCTCGGAATCGTTCGGTATATAAGTCGGCGGGAACATCAGTTCCAGATCGCTTTCGATATAGGTTTCGCGGACGTATTCGCTGCCTGTGTCGGGATGCTTCTCGGTCGCGTCGGTGTAGAGGTCGGCAAACTCTTCGGCCTTCAATTCGTCTACGGCCTCCTCCAGAATCTTCTGGTAGGTCTCGTAGCCGAGGTCGGCGATGAAGCCGCTCTGTTCGGCCCCCAACATGTTGCCGGCCCCCCGGATGTCGAGGTCCTGCATGGCGATGTGGATGCCGCTGCCCAACTCGGAGAAGTTCTCGATTGCCTGCAAGCGGCGGCGTGCCTCCTGCGTAAGGCTCGATAGAGGTGGGGAGAGGAGGTAGCAGAAGGCTTTCCGGTTGCTCCGCCCGACGCGTCCACGCAGCTGGTGCAGGTCGGAGAGGCCGAACTGCTGGGCATTGTTGATGATGATCGTGTTGGCATTCGGCACGTCGATACCGCTCTCGACGATGCTGGTCGCAATCAGCACGTCGTATTCGTAATTGACGAAGTCGAGGATGATCTTTTCTAACTTTTCCGGTTCCATCTGCCGTGGCCGACGGCTATGCGGGCGTCCGGCACTTCGCGTCTGACCAGCGCCTCCATCTCGTAGATGTTCTGGATGCGGTTGTTGATGAAGAATACCTGCCCGTTGCGGCTCATCTCGAAGTTGATCGCCTCGCGGATGATGTCGGGGTTGAAGCGTTCCACCTCGGTCTGCACCGGATAGCGGTTGGGCGGAGGCGTCGTGATGCTCGACAGGTCGCGGGCTCCCATGAGTGAGAACTGGAGCGTGCGGGGGATCGGCGTCGCGGTCATCGTGAGCGTATCCACGTTGGCTTTCAACTGGCGTAGCTTCTCTTTGACGGAGACGCCGAACTTCTGCTCTTCATCGATGATTAGCAGGCCGAGGTCTTTAAACTTGACGTCTTTGCCGACAATACGGTGTGTCCCGATGATGATGTTGACTTGTCCCTCTTTCAGGTCTTTCAGGATCTCTTTTATGTCTTTTGCTGTACGTGCCCGGCTGATATATTCGATCCGGCAGGGGAAATCCTTCAGACGTTCGGAGAATGTCTGGTAGTGCTGGAAAGCGAGAACGGTGGTCGGGACTAACACCGCCACCTGTTTGTTGTCTGCTACAGCCTTGAAGGCGGCGCGGATGGCGACTTCAGTCTTTCCGAAACCTACGTCGCCGCAGATCAGACGGTCCATCGGGCGGTCGTTCTCCATATCCGTTTTCACGTCGGCGGTCGCCTTCATCTGGTCCGGCGTATCTTCGTAGATGAAGCTGGCCTCCAACTCGTGCTGCATGAAGCTATCCGGGCTGTAGGCAAAGCCCTTTTCCTGTTTCCGCTTGGAATAGAGGAGGATCAGGTCGCGGGCGATGTCTTTGACTTTCGACTTGGTCCGTTCCTTCATCTTCTCCCAAGCTCCAGTCCCGAGCTTGCTCAGCTTGGGCGGCTCACCGCTGTCTTTGCCTTTGTACTTGGACAGCTTGTGGAGAGAGTGGATGCTGACGAAGATGATGTCGTTGTTCTGGTAGATCAGCTTGATCGCTTCCTGCATCTTCCCGTTCACCTCGGTGCGTACCAGTCCGCCGAACTGTCCGACGCCGTGGTCGATGTGGACAATGTAGTCGCCGGTCGTGAATTGGTTCAACTCTTTCAGCGAGAGGGAGAGCTTGCCGCTCCGTGCCTTGTCGCTTTTAAGGTTGAACTTGTGGAAGCGGTCGAACAGCTGATGATCCGTGAAGAGGCAGATGCGCAGCGTCTCGTCGGTGAAACCTTCGTGTATCGTCTTGTTGACGGAGGTGAAGGGGAGGTCGTCTCCCCGGTCCTCGAAGATTGCGCGGATACGGGCGGCCTGCTTCTCCACGTCGCTCAGTACATATAATGTATAGCCGTCTTCTATGTATTTGTGGAAAGACTCGCTTACCAGATCGAAGTTCTTGTGGTAGATCGGTTGTACCTCTGTGGCAAAAGTTAGCGTCGTGTCTGCTGTCCCTGTCGGACGTGTACCGAAATGGATGCGGCGGAAACCGAGGGCGGCATGCAGGAAATCTTCACCTGTCACTAACTTTGCCCGCATTTGTTCGGCGTCTGCAAAAGAGTCTTCGTCTCCTACGACCGGTTCTTCGTTCCAGATGCTGCCGATCCGTTCCTTTACCCATGCCAGGTCTTTGAAGGCGAGCAGGGTGGCAGATGGCAAAGAGTCCAGCAGAGATGAGTTCGTGCGGTTGCCTCTTGTCATCTCCGGAACGATATAAATGCTGTCTAACTTCTCTTTCGATAACTGCGTCTCTACGTCAAACGAGCGTATCGTCTCCACTTCGTTGCCGAAAAAGTCGATACGGTACGGAAATTCGTACGAGAACGAGAACACGTCCAGGATACTGCCGCGCAGGGCATATTGTCCGGGTTCATAGACATAATCCACTTGCTCGAATCCATATTCGTCCAGTACATCCGAGACAAACATATTGTCTAATTTCTCGCCGACACTGATCTTCAGCGTGTTTTCCTTCAGGACTTCGCGGGAGATCACTTTCTCGGCCAACGCGTCCGGATAGGTGACGATGACAAAAGGGATATCCGGGTCCTGCAAAGTGCTGAGCACTTCGGTACGCAGGATTTCGTTAGCCGGATCCACATGCCCGTATTTGATCGCACGCCTGTAGGCGGAAGGGAAGAAGTAGATTCCGTCGCCTCCGGTAAGTTGAACCAGGTCATGGTAAAAATAGCCGGCTTCTTCCAGATCGTTTAACACACACACATAGCTCCCCCTTCTTTTTGAAAAAAGAGAAGCTATTGTCATTGCGGCCCCTGAACCGTTCAGTCCTTTCAGAAATATATTGCGGGACGTTTCGCTTTTTAGCAGGGTATTTAATGCCGCCACTTGCGGATGGGCGGCATATTGTTTCAGTAAATCTTGTACCTCCAATGTGATATGTTCTTTTCGCAAAGGTAGGCTTTTTGTTCAAAATAGTAGACAGGCATAGTATTAAATCAATTAAAATATGTACCTTCGCCCTACAAATTAGAAGGATTATGTCAGACAGTATTGTTATTATTCCCACTTACAACGAGAAGGAGAATATCGAAAATATTATTCGGGCTGTATTTGGGTTGGAGAAAGAATTTCATATTTTGATTATAGATGACGGATCGCCCGATGGTACGGCGGATATTGTAAAACGATTGCAAAAAGAGTTTCCCGAAAGCCTTTTCATGGTGGAACGTAAAGGTAAATTGGGATTGGGTACGGCTTATATCTGCGGATTCAAGTGGGCGATAGAACACAAGTACGATTTTGTATTCGAAATGGATGCAGACTTCAGTCATAATCCGAACGATCTTCCCAAACTATATGCAGCCTGTACGGAACAGGGTGGTGATGTGGCAGTCGGCTCCCGTTACTGCAATGGCGTGAATGTCGTGAACTGGCCGCTGGGACGTGTGCTGATGTCTTACTATGCTTCCGTATATGTTCGCTTTGTAACAGGTATGAAGGTGCAGGATACGACAGCCGGTTTCAAGTGTTACCGCCGGGAAGTGCTCGAGACGATCGATCTGGACCATATCCACTTCAAGGGATACGCCTTTCAGATAGAAATGAAGTTTACGGCGTATAAATGCGGCTTTAAGATCGTAGAGGTCCCTATCATTTTCATCAACCGTATATTGGGAACGTCAAAGATGAATTCTTCTATTTTCGGAGAAGCCCTGTTCGGCGTGTTAAAACTGAAGTGGTGGAGCTTATTTAAAAAGTATCCGCAGAAAGGAAACCGGAAGCAATTGCCGGATAATATACTACAGATAATAAATGAAAATGCATCCCGAAAGGTGCAGCTTTTTTCATTTATATATCTTTTGTTCTTATTCCTGATTCAGTGCATTTAGAGAGAAATGGAACGTAGTGCCCTTTCCTTCTTCCGAGTCAAACCACAGCTTACCGCCCATTTGTTCCACAAAGTCCTTACAGAGCATCAAGCCTAAGCCGGAGCCTTTTTCATTATTCGTTCCGTAAGAGGTAAAATGCGTATTTTGTTTGAGCAGTTTACCCTGGTCCTCGGCTTTGATCCCCTTGCCGGAATCCTTGACACTGACAATGACAAAGTTGCCATCCGTCTTGGTCGATATCGTAATCGTTCCCTTTTCGTAGCTGAACTTAACTGCATTTGATACTAAATTGCGGACAATGGTCTTTACCATGTCGATGTCCACCGATCCCATCAGCTCTTTGTCCAAACCGTCAATAACGATAGATATGCCTTTCTGGGCAGCCATCGGGATAAATATATCGGCAGTACTGCTTACAATACTGTTAATGTCTACTTGTTGCTTGTAAATGCTTTGTTTGTTCAGCCGGTTTTTGGCCCACTTCAGCAAGTTGTCGAGCAATTGGAATATTTCTTCCGATGTCTTGTTCATCATCTGGAGCATCTCATACACTTCGTCGCTGACCTGACTCTTGTCTACCATCATCAGGATGGCATTATTCATCATTTTAAGAGAGCCGAGCGGAGAGCGTAAGTCATGTGCAATGACAGAATAGAGCGTATCGCGTGATTCGATTGTGTTTTCAAGCTCCTGTTTGATACGTTTGATGCTGAACAGTTCGTAACGGTGGGCGACACGTTTCACCAACTCTTCCCGTTGGAACGGCTTCGTTACATATTCCGTAGCCCCCAGCTGATAGCCTTTTACAATACTCTGCATGTCACTCAAAGCAGACATGATGATTACGGGGATATTATTGGTTTCAGGATTGCTCTTCAGGTGTTGCAACACTTCATAACCATCCATTTCCGGCATCATGATATCAAGCAAAATAAGATTGGGATGCTTTTCCTGGGCGATACGCAATGCTTTTGCTCCACTGTCTGTTGTCAGTAGTGTGTAGCCTTCTTTTTTCAATATCGCTTGAACAAGCATTACGTTAGTAGGTACGTCATCTACTACTAATACAGTATATTGTGATGCTAAGTTTTCCATTTGATTCTGCACTTTTCTTGATATTCAAATACTATCAATGATACAAATGTATTTAATTCTGCTGATATAATTGCTTTTTTCTCTGAAAATAAATATTATTTCAATAAAACTTTTATCCTCGTTTTTAGTTCTTCGGGGTTAAATGGCTTAAGAATAAAATCGTTAGCGCCCTTTTCAAAGAGCCGTGTCCTGTCGGAGTCGCTTTCAACACTCGTCAGAATGAGTATCGGAATATGTGAAAGATTTTCGTTCTCTTTTAAAGCTGTAACAAATTCTTCCCCGTTCATTTCCGGCATCATCAGATCCGAAATAATGGCATCCGGCATGTTTCCCTCCTTTAGCCAATTAAGAGCAATAATCGGATTCTCCACATACTTTACATTGTATCCGGATAAATAAAGTGTTATAATTTTCGCAATTTCCGGTTTATCATCTACTAAAAGGATAGATTTATTCATAAGGCTGTCGTTCTTGGGTTTTATTTATGTATTTATTTTACAAATATAATCATTTGTCTGAAATAACCTTCTTTAGTCAGTGGCTTTTTATAGAAATTATTCTTTAAGTTTGCACCATGAAATCGAATTCACTTCTTTTAGCGCTTTTACTGGTAAGCTGCCAGCCGGAAATGCCTGTCACATCTTCTATCCTGGTGGATGGGGAAGGATTGACAGTCCCGGTGAATAAAGAACTGTATGGCTTGACAATAGAAGAGATTAATCATGCGGTGGATGGCGGCATTTATGCCGAACTTATACAAAACCGGAGTTTTGAGGACGGAGTGCCGCCTTTGAACTGCCCCTTTGATCCTGTCCGCCGTGTTCTGACGACGCCGAATGGTTGGACTATCCCTTTTTTGCGCCCTGATTCGGTTCCCGGATGGCGCCGTTTTTCTCCTACTTCCTATATGTACCCGGACACGAAAGAGCTGATTAATGACAAAAACCGCCGTTCCCTGTTAGTTTCTGTTTCCGCATCGGCCGAAACCGGGAAAGGCGGCGTAATAGCGGATGGATATCAGGGGATTCCTATCCGTGAAGGCGAGAAATATGATTTGTCTTTCTATATAAAAGGCGCCTCTATGGTTCCGAAAACCGTAAGCTTTACATTGGCCGATTCAACGGGAAATACGGCTTTCAGTGAAGTATTCCGTGTTGCTCCTGCTTATGAGTGGAAGAAATATAAACATACTTTTACGGCGACATCGACTACCGGTAAAGCGGTGTTAACCGTCACGACAGACAGTTCGGCTGTCTTCTGGCTGGATGTCGTATCCCTCTTTCCGCAAAAGACTTGGAAGGAACGGCCAAACGGATTACGGCCGGAGCTGATGGAATTAATTGCCGCTTTGCAACCTAAGTTTATCCGTTTTCCGGGAGGCAGCTTTGTGGAAGGATACACGGCCGGAACCTATCCCGTCTGGCGTGAAACGATAGGCGATATTGCCGAACGCAAGCATTTCTGGAATGTCTGGGCGTATGGCACGACAAATGGAGTCGGCTATCATGAATACCTGCAGATGTGCGAGGACCTGAACGCCGAGCCCGTCTATGTCATTAACAGCGGTGTGACCAGCCAGAGCCGCCGTCCGCGTTACGAAGATATTACGGCGATGGACAAACTGGTACAGGATGCTTTGGATGCTATAGCCTATGCCAACGAGCCTGCCGATTCCATCATGGGTGCATTGCGTGCTAAGCATGGACATCCGGAACCCTTCGGACTGAAATATGTAGAGATAGGGAGCGAGAACTACGGGCAGGAGTACACGAAACGTTTCGCCCTGTTTAAGAAGGCGATCAATGAAGTTTATCCGGATGTTACGGTGGTTAGCAGTTCCTACATAAAAGGAAAGAACCGGAACGAATGGTCGGACACGCATCTTTACGCAAGTGAATCCTTCCTGATCTCCAATTACAACAGATATACAGCCGGACGGTATTCGCGTCGTATGCCACCTGTGTTTATCGGCGAGTTCGGGTTATCCGGCGGAACACAGCCCGGAAGCCTGCGGGCTGCTATCGCAGAGGCCTGTTTCCTTGTCGGCGTGGAGAACGGGCAGGATATCGTAAGGCGTTTGGCTTATGCCCCGATCGTCGGAAACACGAAATACAAGATGGAACGCTATCCGGCTATTTCCTTTGACGGCGGGCTGATTGCCGTTTCTCCCTCTTACCACCTGCTGCAAATGTTCGGCAACAACAGGGGTGACGAAGTCTTGAAGACGGAAGTGCGAACGTATCAGAAGCCGCAGGTTACGTTCGGGCGTGCCGGCATCGAGATGTTCGACAATAGTTATGACTTTAAGGAAGTGAAAATAAATAATTCGCCGGTTACGGAAGGAACGGTTATGACGGGAAGCTGGAAAGTCGACCAGGGAACCTTGATCCCCGTACCGAACCGCTGGAACTACCTCTTGTTGGGTGATTCCACCGCTTATGATTATACCTTTTCCGCCGACATCAGAAGGACGAAAGGGAGCGGGCAGATCCAGTTCCGTGTGCGTGACAACGGATTGCCCGGCGAACAGAACGACTATATCGGGATGACAATCGGAGGGGGCTTTGCCGAACTTTACCGCCAGGCCGGTGGAGTGAGGGATACGTTATGCGCTCCCGTATCCTATCCGTTCCAGAGCAATCGCTGGTATAATGTAAGGATAAGTTGTAAAGATGAGCATATCAGTTGCTTCATTGATGATACATTGGTTCATGATGTTATCATCCCTTCCATTCCGTCGTTGGTTTCAACCGCGACGCTGGATAAGAAAGACAATACGGTTATCCTGAAAGTGGTCAACACGACTCAGCATGAAGAAAGGACAGAGCTCGACCTGCAAGGTCTCAATGTCAAAAATACGGCGGAAATCATCCAGCTGACAGGTGATCCTGATGCACGCAATACTTTCGGCAAACCGGATGCAATCGTGCCGGAAACGAAAGAGATTACTTTCTCTATGAGTGGTCCCAAAGTGTATAATTTCCCTCCGAACTCGATTACGATCATGAAGCTCAAAGTCGATTGATATTTGGATAGGTATCGGATAAAAAAGGGACAGGCATCGGATCATAAACCGATGCCTGTCCCTTTTTTATTCAATGCTTGTTCCTTTATCACTTGTATTTATGTCATTTGTGTCTTCTTAGTATGAGTTTGCGGGTCAAGCCCGCAATGACACGATGCAAGTTGATTAATGAACCAACATCTCGGGAGTGATCTTAACGAACTTTTCGGTGTCGGCTTTGCGTAGCTTCACACTGCCGTCATTCCAATTGGAAGGCCAGCCGCCGATGATATGTCCTAAGAATACAACCTTGATTTCGTGCAAACCTTTTGACAACGCTGCAGAACTGTCGTGACGGGAGAAACGTTTTACTTCGCCGCCGTTGTTCACTAACAATTTGCCGTCGATCCAGACTTCTTCGTTATCGGAAGAAATATAGTAAACGCCGTCTTCCGGAATGTTTACATAGCCGGTTGCGACTGCTGCATATTGTTTAACGCCGCGCATCGATTCGCTTGTCTTGACTACGCTGGTGATTTCACGCAGATCTTTGATCACGGATTTCTTCCATTCTTTTGCGTCAGCCAATTTGGAGGTGTTCAGATACATTCCGTCCGTCACCTGCATTTCCAGGCCCGGAGTAGTCTTGGTTACTTCCTTGGCAGGTGCCAACGCCTGCTTTTCAACTGTGATCGTACGCGTCTTGCTCATCTTGCCGGAAGGCAATACGGAGCGGATCTTCAGCACGCCGGATTCCGTAAACTCGATAGGAGCGGTGTAAACCGTCGATTCGGGAGTCGGTTCTGTTCCGTCGATCGTATAAACCACCTTGATCGGGCGGCTTGTTTTAAATTCCAGAGAAGCCTTGTCTGTGAAGGCTACGAAGTTGCAGGAACCGTTCGGTTGTTCAGGTTGCGGGATATGGTAGTTGACATTTAACGCATCCAAACGAACCAGTGCATTGTCCAGACGACGTTCGAAATCCTTATAGTCCTTGCGTGCCAGCGGTGTCCAACCTATTTCGGCAACAGCCAGGACACGCGGATAAGCGCGGTATTCCAGAAGATCCGTGTTGTACATATATTCAGACCACAAATTGCTCTGTACGCCTTTGATGAAATGGTCTTTTCCGGCAGCCACCAATGTGTCCGGCGTCGGATTGTAGGCATATACTCTTTCCAACGGGTCGTAACCGCCGATAGAAACCGGTTCGATCTTGGGATCGCCCTGGAACTGGTCGATATACATACCGTTGCTGCTCGGAGTCATGATCGCTTCGTGTCCCAGATTGGCAGCAGCGATACCGCCTTCCTCACCACGCCATGACATGACGGTTGCAGTAGGAGCAAGACCACCTTCCAGGATTTCATCCCAGCCGATGATCTTCTTTCCATGCTTTTCAGCCAGGTATTTTTCCATACGCTGAACGAAATAGCTCTGCAGCTTTTCTTCGGCGGAGTGTTCCTTGTCTGCTTTCAAACCTTCTTCGCGGATACGTTTCTGGCAAAGCGGACAGTTTTTCCAGCTGATCTTCGGACATTCGTCACCTCCGATATGGATATATTCGCCGGGGAAAAGAGGGGCGACTTCATCGAATACGCCCTGCATGAACTCGAACGGTTCTTCTTTTCCGGCACACATGACGATATCTTCCACACCCCAGATAATACGCGGAGTGGTCGGCTCGCCCTTGCAGGAAAGTTCAGGATAGGCGGCGATGGCAGCCAGTTCATGTCCCGGAAGTTCGATTTCCGGCACGATCGTGATAAAGCGGTCGGCGGCATATTGAACGATCTCCTTGATCTGGTCCTGTGTATAGAAACCTCCGTATTCGGTACCTTCACCGTCGATACGTTTGGAACCGATTTCCGTCAGCTTCGGGTATTTCTTGATCTCGATACGCCAGCCCTGGTCGTCTGTCAGGTGCCAGTGCATACGGTTGATCTTGAACAAAGCTAACACGTCGAGATGCTTCTTTACATTCTCTACCGGGATGAAATGGCGGCAAGGGTCAAGCATGATGCCGCGATATCCGAAACGCGGTTCGTCTTTCACGGTCACGCAAGGAGCCGTCCAGGCAATGCCGTTAACAACAGCCTGGCTTTCAATCTCAGCCGGAAGCAGTTGCATGAATGTCTGCATACCGTAGAATAAGCCCTGCGGATTCTTTGCTTTGACAGTAACGCTGTTCGGTGTAACGTCCAGCGTATAGCCTTCATCGTTTACATCCAATGTTTCGTCGATCGTCAGTGCGATGCCGTTTGAGGCGGCTTTGTCGCTGACAGTTATCTGATAGCCGGTAGCCAGGTTCATCTGGGCTGCGAAATATTCGGCAACTGTTTTAGCTTCCGGTGTGGAAGCGGAGAAAGCGGTGTTCTTGTTTAGTTTAAAACTGCCCTCGTTCTGGACGAGGCTTACAGGAGTCGGGATTACATTGATGCCCTGGTTGTAAGGCATCTGCTTTGTAGGCCCTTCGCTGCACGACGCAAGAATACAAAGTGCTGCGCCGGCACACATCGAAATGAGTTTCATCATGTTTTTTGGTGTTTTTTGTATGAATGAAAGAAGTATGTGACAAAACTACTTGTTCCCGCGCTTGACGCGGGATCGCATTAGAACTGAACGATATAAATCGCTTATTGATAAAGCCTGTCCTTTTGCGGCCCCGCGTCAAGCGCGGGGACAAGGGATTTTGCCACACCCTCTCTGTATTAATTTTACCAAGCGAAGATAGGATATTCCTTCATAATGCCGTTTACCTTTTCGCGAACAGCAGTGATAGTCTTGTCGCATTCAGGCGCGGCCAGTACAGTGTCGATCATTTCTACGATTTCAGCCATCAGCGGTTCTTTAGCGCCGCGAGTGGTGATAGCCGGAGTTCCGACACGGATACCGGAAGTCTGGAAAGCCGAACGGCTGTCGAACGGAACCATGTTCTTGTTCACCGTGATATCGGCAGCGACCAATGCTTTTTCAGCGACTTTACCTGTCAGATCAGGGAACTTCTTGCGCAGGTCGATCAGCATGCTATGGTTATCCGTACCATCGGAGATGATCTTGTAACCTTTATCGATAAATGCTTTTGCCATAGCGGCAGCATTCGCCTTCACCTGTGCCTGGTAGGTCTTGTACTCCGGTTCCAACGCTTCGCCGAAAGCGACAGCTTTTGCAGCGATCACATGTTCCAGCGGACCTCCCTGAATACCCGGGAATACGGCTGAATCCAGCAACTGGGACATCTTCTTGATCTCGCCCTTCGGAGTCTTCTTGCCCCAGGGGTTTTCGAAGTCTTTACCTAACAGGATGATACCTCCGCGCGGACCACGCAATGTTTTGTGTGTCGTGGAAGTTACGATATGGGCATATTCCAACGGATTGTTCAGCAAACCGGCAGCAATCAGACCTGCAGGGTGAGCCATGTCGATCATCAACAGGGCGCCAACCTTGTCAGCGATTTCACGCATGCGCTTGTAGTCCCATTCGCGGGAATAAGCGGAACCGCCACCGACGATCAATTTCGGTTTTTCACGCAAGGCGACTTCTTCCATCTGGTCGTAGTCGACACGGCCGGTTTCTTCTTTTACGTTATATTCTGTCGCATGGTATAAGATACCTGAACTGTTTACTGGAGAACCGTGAGAAAGGTGGCCGCCGTGTGCCAGGTTCAAACCGAGGAATGTATCGCCCGGGTTCAACACTGCCAGAAATACGGCTGCATTCGCTTGTGCACCTGAATGAGGCTGTACGTTCGCCCATTCTGCATTGAAAATCTGTTTCAACCGTTCGATAGCGATGGTTTCGCTCTGGTCTACTACTTCGCAACCTCCATAATAGCGCTTGCCGGGATACCCTTCGGCGTATTTGTTGGTCAGGCAGCTACCCATGGCTTGCATCACCTGGTCGCTTACAAAGTTTTCGGAAGCAATCAGTTCTATGCCTTTAGCCTGGCGCTGATGTTCCTTCTCAATGATGTCGAAAATGATATTGTCTCTTTTCATTACATGTAAAATTGGTTATTGCAATGAATCCCTTTTCTTTTAATGGGACCGTTGGCAAATTTACGATAAAAAATTGTATACAGGGATAAAATAGTCTTGAAATATACTTATAACTTCAACATCTTATTCAGGTTGGATGGATTTTGCCGGCAATCGAAAATGGCAGCGATTTTTATAATATCTTTTCGTATATAATAGATGATCTTATAATCGCCAACAACAAAACTGCGGAAAACTTGTTTGTTTTTGGGATCTACAATTTCAACTTTACCCATCAATGGTTGACTAACTAAACAATTAGCGGCATCAATGATAGGATCGATTCTTTTTCGAACAACTTTTCCATTTGACATGGATTTGTAAAAAGTGTAAATTTCTTTTAGTTGTTTCTTGGCTTGGGGTAACCACGTCGGGTTTAGGGGTTTTACCATGTTTTCATTTCTTCTTCAAGCTCTTCTGTTGAGATTCCTAACCCATTTTTATCATCTTCCAATGATTGACGAAGTATTTCCATCTGTTCTTCGTGCGTGTAGACACAAGGACGTTTTCTTGGGATAACATTCATGTTTTTGAATTTATCTAAAGCCCTTCTCAGATAAGGGATCAGCTCCGGATTATCTATATCCAGAATATCCTCGATCAAGAGCTGCTTCATTGCATTTAATTCCATAGTTGTCATATTGTAGTTATATTATATGTTGATACAGTTGCAAATATAAGTATATCAAATGAAATAGTCCGTATAAAACCGGACTATTTCTTAAGCTTCTCTTATTTTCCAAATTTGACCACTTTTCCCTCTTTGCTACTTTCCCAAGCCGCTTCGATCAGGCGGATGACGGGCAATACGCCGGCGGCGTCCGTCAGGAGCGGTTCGGAGAGGCGGAGGTGACGGTGGATGTTGTCGTAGAAGCCGGCGTAGTCTCCGGCAAGACTGGGATATTTGTGGCGGACGATGTTACCGTCTTTTTCCGTATGAAGGAGGCCCCAGATGCTTTCGTCTTCCACTCCCCAATTAGCAGTGCCGGGCATCAGGCCTTCGTTCAGATCGGCTTCCTGCCGGTCCAGACCGTATTTGACAAACGAACCTTCCGTGCCGTGCAGCACAAAACGGGGTTCCGGTTCACACATCAGGTAACTCGATTTCAGCGTCACCTTCACATGCGGCGCTTTGGAGGGGCGAAGCAGGTGTATCACAAAGTAATCATCAACCAGTCCGCCGGTACGGATAATATCTATGTCTGCAAAAATAGCTTCCGGCACGCCGAACAACTGGACAGCCTGGTCGATGACATGCGCCCCGAGGTTATAGGTCAAGCCGCCGCCCATCTCGCCGGTCTCTTTCCACGTTCCGGGCTTGATAAAGTTACGATAGCGCGGAAAGGTCGATTCGAACTCGACGAGGCGTCCCAACACCCCTTTGTCTAAAATCTCTTTGACCGTCAGGAAATCCGAATCCCAGCGTCTGTTCTGATACACACTTAGGGCCAACCCTTTGGAGCGGGCAAGCGCAATGAGTTCTTCCCCCTGTCGGACTGTCGCCGTGAAAGGCTTTTCCACAATCACGTTCTTTCCGGCTTCCAGCGCACGGCGGGCATAGTCATAATGCGTGCTGTCGGGTGTGTTGACGACAATCAGTTCCAGTTCGTCCATCGCAATCAATTCGTCAAAGCTGCGCACGATGCGTGCCGACGGATAGCGTTCTTTCGAGAGTTCCTTACTGCGCTCTGTGATTGCCGTCAGGCAGAAAGCCGGGTTCGTGCTGATAAACGGAGCATGAAATATTTGCCCGGACATACCGAAGGCTGCCAAACCTGTTTTGATCTTATCCATAATGATGCTTTTTTTGCGAAGATATAAATATTATATTAAACAGAGTAAGAAGAAAAGCTCTTATTGTTAAGAGCGCATTCTTTGCTCGGAAATATTCGATTCTCCGAAAGCTATGTAGATGATCTCATTTACATTATTTTTCCCTTTTTCTTTGTTTATTGAAAACTAAGGCCTACTTTTGCCCCATGTACACCTGCATGGCGTTGCGGGTCAATGCATCTTATTAGATAAACGAGAAGCGTTTTAAAGATATTATCCTATTCTGAAACTTCGACAATTTCGGTACAAGTGGATAATAGACAACAAAACGCTCGCGTTCCTTTCCTTGTTATATACACATGCGCCAGCATGTACGCATATACAAGCTAAAAGGGCGTGGGCTGTTGTTTATATCACTGTACGGGCAGTCGAAGGCCTCAGAATAGATATATCAACAGTTCCCACGCCTCTTTTATTTTGTATAACCTTCACTCCGGGAATTGATGGAATCCAAATTTAGAGAGCCGATGAAATAAGAGAACCAAACACACGCAAAAGACCCGTTTATGTGTAACCACACGAATTACACCTTAAACGAGTATAGGGAATTTATTATTCAATACTTATATTTAATTACACGGAAAAATATGAAAAGAAAATTACAAATATGCTTATTGGCGTTGTTAGTGATTGCCGGAGCCAGTTGGGCATTGACATCTCCTGAGACTCCTGCCACAATAGGATCGGAACTCCATCTTACAAAAGCCGATGCACCTGTGGTCTATGGTATTACCACGACAAAAGGTGATGCCGGAAATATAAATGTACAAGTCAAATTTGAAGTTATCTCTGTCGAGGGGATCGATCTGGCTAATAGCGGATTTGAATATTACGAGCCTAAAACATCATCCTGGGTGACAGCTACACTTGAGGAAGGAAAGTCTTTTGTCTTTGGAGCAGCAGAAGGTTTTTCGCTCCAGGACGCAACTTCCTATTTCAGGATCACACCGAAAGGAACAGGTACGATGGTTTCCCAAGTGGAAGTAATCAATGTTGCCAACCAGGAAGCTGTAGCAACAAAAGAAGACCGGCTGGATGTGACCGCGGATGCTCAAAACATATCGATCACGAAAGGTGAAACTACAACCTATTACGGCTCCCTTTACACGGCAGTCCTTTTTGCAGAAGCCAACGATGTAATCCAGGTTCCTGCCGGAGAATACGACCTGCGAAGAGGGATGGAAGCGATAACCGACCCTGAAACAAATGGAAAGTGGAGCGGTTGGTATTTGCCCATTCAAAAGCCATTGACTATCCAGGGTGCAGGAAAAGGCAAAACGATTCTGACGTCAAGTACGGAAGCCCTCAACAATGCAGGGGATAACAACCAGCAGGACTTTATTACTGTATTCCCGAATGCAACAGGAACAGTGCTGAAAGATATGACAATCATCTCCAAATCAGAAGCAAACAAAGCAATCCATGTGTTTGGCAAAGATTTCGAAATGTCAAATGTCGCACTGTTTCCGGCAAAAGACAAAAACAACTTTGCCGGTTCGATCTATTTCCAATCAGCAGATGGAGATGGGACAATCAAACTGACAGACGTAGAACTGAACCAGGGTCGCCTGTCTTTCAGTGGTACAACAAAAGCAAACGTCACATTGGAAAATGTTGCTATCGACTATACACAAGTCGCTATTGCCAAAAACGTAATTTCAACAGATGACTTACAGGATTATCCTCCTATCGGTTCTGTTACAGGCAAAAGCAATCTCAATATCACGGCTAAAAATGTATCCGTATTATTGGCTGCTAACGACGGTAAATATCAGCCGGATGCGGAAACATTCAACAATATGCCTGCCGGAACGAAAGCAGTCTTTACGGATGGCACGTATTCTTTTGCCGATAACCTGACAATCAGCCAAAGCATCGCCCTTGAAGGGACAGCAAACGCCAAACTTCAGTTTACGAATGGCGGACTGATCGTTGATGCCAACGATGTCGCCCTAAATAACCTGAATATCGAGACGAAGGCTGGAGCTCCTGTTACAATTAATGCGAGCAAAACAGGGTTCACTCTTAACAAGGGTCTCTATTCCCGTGCGACATTAGCAGGATCGGATGTCAAAATACAGGGTGAAAGCGCTCTCCGCTTCATGAGTTCAAACGGAGCAATCAATGTTACCGGAGCTACATTGGTAGGCGGTATTTACGTTGAAAACTGTACCGGTTCATTAGCCGGAGTGAAAGGCAATTCTATTTCCTATACGTATGAAGGACCGGTTTCCTTTGTCGGGATCAGTGCGACATTTAGTGGAACGAATGCCAGTGCAGCTGTAGTTTCTGTTGCAGACCTGGCAGCACAAAACACAATCAAGATGCCGGCTACAGGCATGCAATATGATGTTACATTTGAAAATTCCGGTACATCTCCCTGGACAAAGTTTGCATATGTCGTATCCGGTGTTCCCGCAGTAAAAGACAATAAAATCAACCTTACCGCAGGCAGTGATGTTGCATACAACGGTGTTGTCCTGCAACGTGCCATTGATTATGCAGCAGCACAGAGCGAAAAACCGGAAATCATCTTAGGAGCCGGAACATATCAGGGCTGCTTCATTATGGCAGACGGTGTTAATGTGACCGGAGCTGATAAGGCTACTACTATTCTGGATGGCAATGCCAAAGGACGCGTGGTTTCTTACAAGGCGGATGCCGCCTATGATGGTTCTGCTTTTACAGAAGCTGGCTTGAAAAACGCGACCACTTGGAGTAACCTGAAAATCACTAACGGTAAAGCCGATAACGCTGCCGGTGCAATCATCACAAAGAACGTCACATTGAAGAATTGCGAAATCAGTGCAAACGCTACTGAAGGCAAGGCCGGTGGCGTGATGTGTTATATGGGCGGTGTGGTCGACGGTTGTCTGATCCATAATAACAAGGCTGCCAGCGGTGGCGGTGTTGTCATGCACTTTATCGGTACAATCCAGAACAGTGAAGTTTATAATAATACGGTAACAGGAGATAACGCAAGTGCTCATTCTGGCGGTATCAATACCCGTACGAATATAGAAAACATTGATAATGATGCAAGCAATATGCAAATCTTGAATTGTAAGGTTTATGGTAATACGGCTTACAACATTGCCGGTGTCGGCCTGAACGGTAAAGCAACAATGGTCAATACATTAGTTTATGGCAATACGGCAACCGGTTCAAAAGGTGTTGCAACGGCTGAAGGCAAAGACGATACGACACAGGGTGCTGTAGAGTTTTCTGTAGCCGGAGCAAAAATGGTCAACTGTACGGTTTGGGGCAATAAAGCAACTTTGGAAGGTGCCGAAGCGAATGTTTCCGCTTTCGATAACAGCCAATGCACTATTATAAACAGTGTAATGGAAACCGTAACTAATTCAACTGTAAAAGGAGGAACAATCACCTATAGCGCAAGCGCTTCGCTGGAAACAGATGCAGAAGTTACCCACAATATCAAAATAGAGAACTACGACCCGTTCACCAATGCAAGTGCAGGTGACTATACGTTGGCCGATGGCTCTAAATTCGCGAATAAAGGTTCGAACGAAGCTTACGCTGCCGCTTATCCGAAGACAGACCTTGCCGGGAAAACCCGTATCCAGGAAACAACGATCGACCTTGGCGCATACGAATCGGCTTACAAGGCAGCTCCTGTAAACACAGAAGAGGCATTAAAAGAAGAATTGGCAAAGAAGCCTGCTGAAATTGTAATTGAAGCACCGGAAGATGGTAAAGCAGAATTGACGATCAAGGAAGCTATCGAAATCGATTATCCTGTTACCATCACATCATCCGATGAAAAACCGGTAACGATTCAGGTGGAAGAAGGCAAATCGGCCTTTACAACAAAAGAAGGCGGCGAACTGACATTGGATAATGTAACGATTGCTACAACTGAAACAACATCTGGTTCAACAGAAACTGCTCCTGTTATCAAGATTGAAACAGGTTCCGAAGCCACCCTCCAGAACTCAACCTTGGAAGTGCCGGCTACTGTAACGGCAATTGAAGCAAGCGGTAAGATGACTATTTCAGGTGTCGACCTGACTGTTAAGCCTGTCGAAGGTGGTGTTACAGCCGCTCCGGTTATTAATGTAGCTAAAGGAGGTGATGTCACCATTGACAACGCCGCTATTACAGACGGAACCATCGAAGTAACTGGTACATTAACGATCGAACCGGCAGAAAAGAAAGAAGTAGTCTTCACACAAACTTCTGAAGATAAACCGGCACTGGATTTAAAGGATGGTGCTAATGTTACCGTAACCAACGCACAGTTCACCGGAAAAGCAGTTGAAGCAGCAAGCGGAGCAATCATCAACTTCTCCAACTGTAACTTCTCTTCTCCGAAAGAATCCAAAGCCGTGCGAATGACAAGATCAACAGGTGACGATGGCAATGCAACTGTTATCGATGCCGGCGATGCTACTGCCACAATCGAAGGTTGTATCTTCACCGAAATCAAGGGCACTCTGCCGATGCTTTACGGTAAGAATCTGACGGTGAAGAGCTGTCTGTTCTATGATAATGAAGATATGGTGATGATTGAAATAATAGATGGAGGCGCTTCCACTATAGCAAACAATACTTGCGTCAACAATAATGAAAATGCAGAATCGGCTATTATCAGCAATGCTTTAGAAGCAGCCGTTATCAAGAATAATATCCTCTGGACAAATACAGATGAAGCTATTGCAGGAAATCATGTTATCGGTGATAATATCTCGCACAATGCGCTGAAGACAGCAGCCGAAACAGTTGCAACGAATAGTCTGAAACTGACTACTTATGACTATATCATGTTTAACAACACGAATCATAAGTATCAATTGCACAAAGATTCTCCTGTCGCCAAAGCACAGGGCGATATCACCGCTGTAGCTGAAGGTGCCATGGATATTTTAGGCGACGCACGTCTGACCGACGACGACACGAATAAAACTGTTCATTTCGGCGCTTACGAATCCGTTTACACCCCGACAACCGGTGGTGGAAGTACAGGCGGCGGCACTGGCGACACGACTCCGGACGCAACCGGTATCAAGTTGGATAAGACAACTTTGACATTAGCACGCCTGCAATCTTACACATTGATTGCAACTGTTGAACCGGCAGCTGCCGGCGGCGTAAAATGGACAAGCACAGACCCGTCTGTTGCCACAGTCAACGCCAACGGTAAAGTAACCGCTGTCAAAGTAGGCCAGGCAACCATTATTGCTACAGCCATCAACGGCGGTCTGACAGCCCTTTGCCAGGTAACGGTTGACTTTGCAACAAGTGTTGAAGAGGCTCTTGCCGAATCGGCAATCTTCGGTCGCGAAGGCGGTATCCAGATCCAGCCGGCTACACCGGTAGAAATGATTATTGTCAACATGGCAGGTACAGTCGTAGCCCATCGCACGATCAGCCAGGCAGAAACGATCTCTGTTCCGAAAGGAATCTACATCGTTCGCCTGAGCAGTGGTGGCCACGTGCTGACACAGAAAGTAAACGTCCGATAAAGACGCGCATTTATATTAAGTAATCTTCGATTTTTCGTAGATTAAGCTTTTTAGTTAAAGTGAATGGGAAAGGGAGGCCGTGA
>NZ_QUDI01000053.1:0-33727 GCF_003477465.1 Parabacteroides sp. AF48-14 | reverse complement strand
TTTCAATTACGACCGTCCAAATCGCCATTACGACCGTGCTAATCTTCGCGAGGTGCCGAGTGCACTACACATTAGCACGGTCGTAATGGCAAAGAGGACGGTCGTAATTGTTGAAAACACTCGAAAAAGAGGAAAAAGTCCCTTTTTGAGGTCAAAAAAGTGGATTAACATTTGTTTTGTTTTGGATGTCTTTCGGATTAAAAAAATACGTTTTATACAATAAGCCCCCCCCGGGATAGTTGAAAGTTAAGAGTTGAAAATTGAAAGTTAGAAGGGATCATATTTAAGAAATAGAAATTCGTATTTAAGAAAAAGTGAACTTGTAAATGATGATTTATCGGTGAGTTGCAGTTCAATCTTGTCAAAAACAATTATACAAGTTTGATTCAAGCAGAGATTTCTCCTTTATGATAATAAATAATGAGCCAGTCTTCCTTTTTTATTGAGAAATGTAAGATAAAGTGATATTTTTCTTTTAAATTCTTTGGTGGTACGAATTATTGTTCTACATTTGCAGCGTCAAACAAAAAATAAAGACATAAGAAAAGATGATGAACAATGTATTGCATATTATTCTCGTGGTGGTCCTTCTAGTCATTAGCAGGTAAGGAGAAAGGTGTGCAAGAAGTCGTGAAGTCGTATAAAGATATTTCTTAAGCCTTTCTCCATATAGAGAAGGGCTTTTTTAATGTATAAAAATAACGTAAACAAACAATATGATGAAGAATCCGTTAAGAAGTTCATACAGCACAGAGGGCAGACGCATGGCCGGAGCTCGTGCCTTGTGGCGCGCCAACGGCCTGAAAGAAGAGCAGTTCGGCAAACCTATTATAGCCATTGTGAATTCATTTACCCAGTTTGTACCCGGACATGTGCATCTGCACGAGATCGGGCAACAGGTGAAAGCGGAGATCGAAAAGTTGGGTTGCTTCGCTGCCGAGTTCAATACGATTGCCATCGATGACGGTATCGCGATGGGGCACGACGGGATGCTTTACTCGCTCCCTTCCCGTGACATCATTGCGGACAGCGTTGAATATATGGTAAACGCGCATAAGGCCGATGCGATGGTTTGTATCAGCAATTGCGACAAGATCACGCCGGGTATGCTGATGGCATCCATGCGGCTTAATATCCCGACCATCTTTGTTTCCGGCGGTCCGATGGAGGCCGGTGAGTTGGATAACCGCCACCTCGACCTGATCGATGCCATGATTGAATCGGCCGATACGTCGGTGAGCGACGAACGGATCGCACAGGTCGAACGGAACGCCTGTCCCGGATGCGGTTGCTGCTCCGGTATGTTTACGGCAAACTCGATGAATTGCCTGAACGAGGCGATCGGTCTGGCGCTTCCGGGTAACGGGACGATTGTCGCTACGCACGCTAACCGTACACAGCTGTTCCGCGATGCAGCCAAACAGATTGTGGAAAATGCTTATAAATATTACCGCGATGGTGACGACTCGGTTCTTCCCCGCAGTATCGCTACCCGTCAGGCTTTCCTGAACGCCATGTCGCTGGATATCGCCATGGGCGGATCGACCAATACGGTACTTCACCTGTTGGCTGTTGCCCAGGAAGCGGAAGCCGATTTCACGATGGACGACATCGATATGCTCTCACGCAAGACTCCCTGCCTTTGCAAAGTCGCTCCCAATACACATACCTATCATGTTCAGGATGTAAACCGTGCCGGTGGTATTATGGGGATTATGAATGAGTTGCTGAAGGGCGGACTGGTAGACGGCGGTGTGAAACGTGTGGATGGCATGACACTGGCCGAGGCTGTAGACAAATTCGCAATCACTTCGCCGAACGTAACGGATGAGGCAATCAAGAAATATAAGAGCGCCCCGGCCCATCGTTTCAGTATTCAGATGGGATCGCAGGAAACTTACTATAAAGAACTGGATACCGATCGTGCCGGAGGATGTATCCGCGACGTCGAACATGCTTACTCCAAAGATGGCGGCCTGGCTGTCCTGAAAGGAAATATCGCGTTGGATGGTTGCGTGGTCAAGACCGCCGGAGTGGACGAGAGTATCTGGAAATTTGCCGGTCCTGCTAAAGTGTTCGATTCGCAGGATGCCGCTTGTGAAGGAATCCTGGGGGGAAAAGTCGTTTCGGGTGACGTGGTCGTGATTACGCACGAAGGACCGAAAGGCGGTCCGGGTATGCAGGAAATGCTTTATCCTACCTCTTATATAAAGAGCCGCCATCTCGGTAAGGAATGCGCCCTGATAACGGACGGACGTTTCAGTGGCGGCACATCCGGCCTTTCTATCGGCCATGTGTCTCCCGAAGCGGCAGCCGGCGGAGCAATCGGCCTGGTAAAGGATGGCGACATCATCGAGATCGATATACCGGAACGTACCATCAATGTGAAGGTCTGCGATGCGGAATTGGCAGAACGCCGCAAGGCGGAAGAAGCCCGCGGAACGAAAGCCTTTACGCCTCCTTACCGCCAGCGAGTCGTCTCGAAAGCCTTGAAGGCTTACGGCAAGATGGTTTCATCGGCCGACAAAGGGGGAGTAAGAATTGTAGAAGATTAAACATCAGACTAAAATAGAGAGATATGGAGAAACAAAAGATAACCGGTTCGGAAGCTTTGCTGAAGACGCTGATCGCTGAAGGAGTAGACACTATCTTCGGTTATCCGGGAGGGCAGGCAATTCCTATTTACGACAGCTTGTATGATTACAGAGATCAGTTGAAACACGTCCTGGTCCGCCATGAACAGGGAGCGACGCATGCCGCCCAGGGATATGCACGCGTATCCGGCAAAGTGGGAGTGACCTTGGTTACTTCCGGTCCCGGCGCAACCAATACCATTACCGGTATTGCCGATGCTTTGATGGACAGTACGCCTATGGTAGTCATAGCCGGACAGGTGCCTTCTCCGCTGCTCGGAACGGATGCTTTCCAGGAAGTAGATGTGATCGGTATTGCCCAGCCAATAACGAAGTGGGCTTATCAGATCCGCCGGCCGGAAGAGATCGCCTGGGCTGTCTCGCGTGCCTTTTATATCGCTTCTACCGGCCGTCCGGGACCTGTTGTCCTTGACCTGGCAAAAGATGCGCAAGTCGGTTTGGTCGATTACGAATATAAGAAGGTGGACTTTGTCCGCAGCTATCAGCCGGAACCGGAGATCAACCGGGATCGGATTAAGACGGCTGCCGCTCTGATCAACAGTGCAAAGAAACCGTTCTGTCTGGTCGGGCAAGGTGTCTTGCTGGGAGGGGCTGAAGAAGAACTGAAAGCATTCCTGCTGAAGAACGATATACCGGCCGGTTCGACAGTTTTGGGCTTGTCGGCTATGCCTTCCGATTTTCCTTTAAATAAAGGTATGCTGGGTATGCATGGAAATGTAGGACCGAACCGGAAGACGAACGAATGTGACGTCTTGATCGCCATCGGGATGCGCTTCGACGACCGTGTGACGGGCGACCTGAATACGTATGCCAAGCAGGCCAAGATCATCCATCTGGATATCGATAACTCCGAAATCGGAAAGAACGTTCCGGTAGACGTGAAAGTGCTGGGTAATGCCAAACACACGATCCCGATGATTACAGAACTGCTGGAAGAACGGAAACGTCCGGAGTGGAATGCCGAATTTGAGCCGGATGCCCGGGAAGAATACGAGAAGGTGATTGAAAAAGAACTGTCTCCGGCCAGTGGCCAGTTGAAGATGGGCGAAGTGGTCCGCAAAGTATCCGAGGCGACAGGCAATGATGCCATCCTGGTGACGGATGTAGGCCAGAACCAGATGATGGGTGTCCGTTACTTTAAATATAAACAAACCCGCAGTGTGGTTACATCCGGCGGTCTCGGCACGATGGGCTTCGGCCTTCCGGCTGCTATGGGAGCTAAGTTTGGCGCACCCGACCGTACGGTCTGCTTCTTTACCGGCGACGGAGGCATGCAGATGACGATCCAGGAGTTAGGAACCATCATGCAGGAAAAACTCGATGTAAAGATTATCATCCTGAATAATAATTTCCTCGGTATGGTACGCCAGTGGCAGGAACTGTTCTTCCACGAACGCTATTCCAATACGACGATGGAGAATCCCGACTTCGTGGCAATTGCCAAGGCTTACGGTATCGCCAGCCGGGCGGTTGACAAGCGGGAAGAGCTGGACGAAGCCATTGCCGAGATGTTCGCGCATGACGGCGCATACGTACTGGTTGCCAATGTGGAGACATGCGGTATGGTATTACCGATGGTGCCTGCCGGAGCAAGCGTAACAAACATGATATTAGGAGATAAGTAAGGAGGCGAAGCTATGACAACAAAAAAATTATATACCGTTATTATCTTTTCAGAGAACACAGTAGGTCTTCTGAACCAGATTACGATTATCTTTACGCGCCGGCAGTTGAACATCGAGACGCTTTCCGTCTCTCCGTCTGCGATACAGGGTATCCATAAGTTTACGATCACGACCTTTGCCGATGAGGATATGATCGACAAGGTGGTGAAACAGATCGACAAGCGCGTCGACATCCTGAAGGCTTATTATAATACGGATGAAGACCTGGTCTTCCAGGAGATCGCCCTTTACAAGCTGAGCACGGAACTGTTCATCAAGATGGGCACGGTCGAGGACCTGATCCGCAAGTACAACGCCCGTATCCTGGAGATGAACGAGACGTGCGTGGTGTTGGAAAAGAGCGGTCATTACGACGAGACGCAGGCGCTTTTCAAAGAACTGAGCGAATCGATCGGCGTCTTGCAGTTTATCCGTTCCGGACGTATCGCCATCACCAAAAGCCGCGTAGAGCGGTTGAGTGATATGTTGGCCGATATGGAACGCAAGTTGCAGGAAAGAAACGGACAATAACGTAGGAGATGTCAAAACTCTCATTCACTGCGTTTGTGTCCTGGCGGGCTTGCCCCGCCATCTCATCCTAAACTGAATTACAGTAATTAGTATGAGGTTGCGGGTCAAGCCCGCAATGACACGCTAAAGCGTTGGTGGTTATTTTGATATATCTTTTTTTTAAATATAGAATTATGGAGAAGAACAAAGTAGGAGAATTTCATTTCGTCACAGAACCATATCTGTTGGATTTCCGTGGACGTGTAACGATCCCGATGATCGGAAACTATCTGATACACGTAGCGTCTACTCATGCCGCCGAACGTGGATTCGGCTTCAACGACATGTCCGAACGGCATACCGCCTGGGTGCTTTCCCGTCTGGCAATCGAGATGATCGAATATCCTGCCATGTCGGAACCCATAACGCTGTATACCTGGATAGACGAGGTCGGCCGTCTCTTCACCAGCCGTTGTTTCGAGCTGGCGGACAGCAACGGGAAGACCTTCGGTTACGCCCGTTCCATCTGGGCGGCTATCGACGTCGAGACACGCCGTCCGACCTTGTTGGATGTGGCTGGTCTGAGCGCTTATATAACCGAGCGTTCCTGCCCGATCGAGAAGCCGGGTAAGATTGCAGCTGCGGAAAGTGAGTCGGAAGGTATTCCTTACTCGATCAAATACAGCGACCTGGACATCAACGGCCACCTGAACAGTATCAAATATATGGAACACCTCCTGGACCTCTTTGACCTGGAGATGTTTAAGACAAAAGATATCAAACGTTTCGAAATCGCTTACCAGGCTGAAGGCAAATATGGGATGGAACTCATGTTGCATAAGCAGGATGCCGGTTCTGAAAAATATAATATGGCAATCTGTAACGAGGGCAAGGCGATTTGCCGTGCAGCCGTTACGTGGAGTTAGAGAATAGAATATTATTATTAAATACATTTTAAAGTAAAAAGAAAATGGCAGTAATGAATTTTGGCGGTGTTGACGAAAACGTAGTAACCCGCGAAGAGTTTCCGTTGGAAAAAGCAAGAGAAGTGTTGAAAGATGAAGTAATCGCAGTAATCGGTTACGGTGTTCAGGGTCCTGGACAGAGCTTGAACTTGCGCGACAATGGTTTTAACGTGATCGTAGGACAGCGTCCGGGCAAGACCTATGACAAGGCTGTTGCCGACGGTTGGGTACCGGGTGAGACACTTTTCGGTATCGAAGAAGCTTGCGAAAAAGCAACTATCATACAGGTTCTGCTTTCTGATGCCGCCCAGATCGAATGCTGGCCGCGTATCAAGAAATACCTGACTCCGGGTAAGGCGTTGTATTTCTCTCATGGTTTTGCAATCACTTACAAGGAACGCACAAACATCATTCCTCCCGCAGACGTCGATGTTATCCTGATCGCTCCGAAGGGTTCCGGTACATCTCTGCGCCGTATGTTCCTGCAGGGACGCGGCTTGAACTCCAGCTATGCAATCTTCCAGGATGCAACCGGCAAAGCATGGGACCGTGTAATCGCACTGGGTATCGGCGTCGGTTCAGGTTACCTGTTCGAAACAACTTTCAAGAAGGAAGTGTATTCCGACCTGACTGGCGAACGCGGTACGCTGATGGGGGCTATCCAGGGTCTGCTCCTGGCTCAGTACGAGACATTGCGCGAACATGGACACGAACCTTCCGAAGCATTCAACGAAACAGTGGAAGAGCTGACTCAGTCGTTGATGCCGCTGTTCGCAGAAAACGGTATGGACTGGATGTATGCAAACTGTTCCACTACCGCCCAGCGTGGTGCTCTGGACTGGATGGGCCCGTTCCACGATGCAACTAAACCGGTATTCGAAAAACTGTATAACGAAGTGGCTGCCGGTAATGAAGCACAGCGTTCTATCGACACCAACAGCAAACCGGACTATCGCGAAGGTCTGAACAAGGAGCTGGAAGCTCTGCGCAATAGCGAAATGTGGCGTGCCGGTGCCGTTGTCCGCAAACTGCGTCCGGAAAACAACTAATATATCTTGGGGAGGCGGTTGCCTTCCCGGATGAATATCTCACAGGGATACAAAGCTCTGGGAATTGAATTTCCCTTTGTTTTGTATCCCTGTGTTTGTTTTTTTGACTACCTTTGATCGGGTTAAACATTAAATACTATAGTCTATGAGGAATAAACTTTACTTTTGTTTAGCAGTCCTCCTTATGATGGGGACGCTGTCCGCTAAAGGACAAAATGTCTCCGAACCACAGTTGGTCGACGGATATTATCAGATTGAAAATGCGGAACAGTTGAAGTGGTTCCGCGATCAGGTGAACAGTTCTACGGAAATAGACCCGGAATATGCCGATATAGGTGAAGATTTTACAATCAGCAGGCTGAATGCCAAGTTGGTGGCTGATATCGATCTCTCCGGAACCGGTAGCTGGACGCCGATCGGGAATTACAACACGGGAATTCGTAACCATGAGTATGCTGGGACTTTCGATGGACAGGGACATGTCATTAGCGGTCTTACGGTGAATGAAATATCCGGCAGAATCAGTTATGGATTGTTTGGTTATGTATGGAGAGGGACGGTGAAGAATCTTGGAATCGTAAACAGTACGATCAAGGGCACTGATTATGTTGGGAGTATTTGCGGTATGCTTGGAAACGGAACGATCGACAATTGCTTCAGTACAGCAACGGTGATCGCGACAGGCGATGGTGCCCGTGTCGGAGGCTTAAGCGGCGGACTTCGCAAAACAAGTTTTATCCGCAATACCTACAATGCTGGGATCGTAACTGCAACAGGGGCAGGGTCGGATACAACTGGCAACCCGTCTGTAGGCGGTATAAGCGGATATATAGGCAGTGAATCTCTTGTAATAAATTGTTATAATGCCGGTTTGATAAGTGCTGCGTGCGAAAATGCTAAAATTGGCAGTATCACAGGAGATAATTATAGTGAGCAGTATACCTATTCTCAGACCAAAGCCCTTGAAGAAGGAACAGTGGGTATTTCTAACTGTTATTATTTGAAAGGTATAGTTTCGGACGATCAGGTGAAAACGTTGTCTGCCCCGGATTTCGTAACAATGATAAACAGTGACCTCTTTGGTGTCAATGACTACTGGCAGGGAACTGCAAGTTTTTCAAACTGTATGTTGCTGATTCCGACCTTTCAGGAAGGCAACCTTGTGCAAGTCACTGTCTCTTCTGATGACCCGACAGCTGTCGACAAAGTTTCTGATGCTGCAAACAATGTCCGTGTGATTGACGGTCGTGTTTGCATTATCACTTCTGATCCTGTGAATATGCGTATTGTCAGCATTACCGGGCGTACGGTCCGTACAGGTCGCCTTGCCGCCGGAACAAATGAGATTTCCGGTTTGCCGGGCGGTGTCTATATCGTGCTTTTGGATAATGGGACACGCAGCAAGGTTTTGATTCGGTAACTGAATAACTTAAATTATCTATATCATGAAGAAGTTTCAAGTCTTGATCATGTTTCTTTGGCTTTCTGTTTCCCTTGCGGGGGCGGTCGAGTCGAGGATCCAATTGATGCACGGGCCTTATTTGCAGAATCTGGGACCTGATGAGGTGACAATTGTATGGATGTCGGATCAGCCTTCTGTCGGCTGGGTGGAGTTAGCGCCGGATGATGGTTCCGATTTCTATGCGACGGAACGTCCCCGCTATTTCGATGCCCGCAACGGCGTGAAGAATACCTCGACGATCCATACGGTGAAAGTCAAAGGGCTTAAGCCGGGAACCAATTATCGCTACCGGGTGTTTGCATAGGAGGTATTGAGCCATATCGGCCATAAAATCATTTACGGGAACTATGCCTCGACGGATGTCTATTCGAAGAAGCCGTTGGTCTTCAAGACAAGTAATCCGGCTGATAATACCGTATCGTTCGCGATGGTGAATGACATACACGGTAAGAATGATGTCCTGTCCAATCTGGTTTCCAAATGTGACTTGAAAAAGACTGACTTCTTTATTTTCAACGGTGATATGGTTTCCGTCTTTAACGAGGAAAACCATATCTTCGACGGTTTTATGGACACGGCGGTAAAATTGTTTGCCTCCGAAATCCCGATGTATTACACGCGGGGTAACCATGAAACGCGCGGTGCTTTTGCAACCGAGTTCCAACGTTACTTCTCACCGAAAGAGGAGAATATCTATTACACTTTCCGGCAAGGTCCGATCTGTTTCGTGATCCTGGATACCGGGGAAGATAAACCGGATTCCGATATCGAGTATGCCGGTATTACGGTCTATGACGAATACCGGACGGAACAGGCCGAATGGTTGCGCCAGGTCCTGAACAGCAAGGAGTACAAGGAGGCTCCGTTCAAGATTATCGTAGCCCATATCCCGCCGATGGGTGGCTGGCACGGAAACCTGGAAGTGGAAAATAAGTTCATGCCTTTGCTTCGTGAGGCCAAACCCGATGTGATGCTTTGCGGCCACCTGCACCGTTTCATCCATCAGGATGCAACGGCCCAAACCCCGTTCCCGATAATCGTCAACTCCAATACCGCTGTCCTGAAAGCGACAGCCGATCCAAAAGAAATGAAGATACAGGTGGTGGATGTGGATGGTAAAGTACTGGATCAATTCTCTATAAAAAAGTAATATCATGAAATGTCTGCTTTTCTTTCTGTTGTTTTCATTGTTTGCTGCCAATGCGCAAGAGCATAAGACAGAGATAAACGGTGTGGTTAAAGATGCGAAGGGGAAACCTGTTGCTTTTGTCAATGTCGGGGTCATGGGAAAAGGCTTTGGAGGAATGTCTGACGAGACTGGAAAATTCTGCCTGTTTGTGCCGGATTCCTTGTTGGACGATCAATTGACCATATCCCATATTGCATATAAAAAGTACTCTTCCCGCCTCCGGGAACTTGCCGGTTCGCCTGTTACCGTTGTATTGGAGGATAGCCTGCTGGTTCTCCCGGAAGTCTCTATTTCTCCCATGAAAGGAAAGTGGATCAGCAATAAAGGA
Organism: Parabacteroides sp. AF48-14; assembly: GCF_003477465.1. Classification (NCBI taxonomy): domain Bacteria; kingdom Pseudomonadati; phylum Bacteroidota; class Bacteroidia; order Bacteroidales; family Tannerellaceae; genus Parabacteroides; species Parabacteroides sp. AF48-14. The sequence continues at coordinate 23,906 of NZ_QUDI01000053.1, read as the reverse complement.
ATACGGGTGCCGGGAGGCGTGATGGCTACCGATAGCATCGGCAGTTTGGGGGAAGAAATCGGTATTTCTGTGAAATTGGACAAGGATGGGCTGTTGGAACAAATCCGGTTACCTATTTTTCGATGCGGGTATGACAGTGTTTTGGTACGTATAAATCTGTATCATCTTTCTGATGAGATGAACCCGGAATTACTGCCGGTTCAGCCTATTTACCAAACAATCCGGAAAATGGAAAAGAAAGAAAAAGTCTTGTTTACCTACGATACGCCTCCCTTGATTCCGGCAGGAAATATCCGGGTTGGATTTGAGATTGTTCGCGTCTATGGCAAAGGCAAACTTTTCTTCCCGCTCTATTCAACCAGCAGCTTGCATCGTTCGGTTTCATTGGACACGTATAAGAAAGCGCCGTTCGGCATTAAGGCTTCCGTTTATGTGAGGCAATGATTTAGTTATGAATTGATTTTGCTTTTACTTATCTTACTTACGTTTTATAAGAAAATATATATAAAAAACTTCGATTTATATTTGGTGGTTTGGAAAAAGGCTGTATCTTTGCAGCGTTCAAACAGAAACAACGAAAAGAACAACATGAAACAGGAAATGCTAAATAGTCTCATTATTTCTCTAAATATTATTCTACTCTGGGAACGGGATAGGAAGTGAGACTGTATATGCTTTGCTGGGCATAAAGATATTAAAGAGCCTTTCTCACTTCCTTGTGAGAGAGGCTTTTTTTATTAAAGGAATAGTAAGTTATAATAAATTAAAGAGGATAGAACTATGTCAGACAGATTATTTATTTTCGACACTACATTACGCGACGGCGAGCAGGTGCCGGGTTGCCAGTTAAACAGCATTGAGAAGATTCAGGTTGCGAGAGCGCTGGAAGAACTGGGTGTCGATGTGATTGAAGCCGGTTTCCCCGTGTCGAGCCCGGGTGATTTTAATAGCGTTGTTGAAATATCGAAAGCCGTAACATGGCCTACTATCTGTGCGCTTACCCGTGCGGTTGAAAAAGATATCGACGTGGCTGCCGAAGCTCTGAAGTTCGCGAAACGCGGACGTATCCATACGGGTATCGGTACATCAGACTATCATATTAAATATAAATTCAACTCCAACCAGGAAGAGATTCTGGAACGTGCCATTGCGGCAACCAAATATGCCAAGAAGTATGTGGAAGACATCGAGTTTTACTGTGAAGATGCCGGACGTACGGACAACGAATATCTGGCACGTGTGGTAGAAGCCGTTATCAAGGCCGGCGCTACGGTTGTGAATATTCCCGATACGACCGGTTATTGCCTGCCGGACGAATATGGTGCGAAAATCAAATACCTGATGGAGCATGTGGACGGCATCGAAAAGGCTGTCATCTCTACCCATTGCCACAATGACTTGGGAATGGCAACCGCCAACACCGTACAGGGCGTGTTGAACGGAGCCCGCCAGGTGGAGGTCACCATGAACGGTATCGGTGAACGCGCCGGTAATACCTCTTTAGAAGAAATTGCCATGATTTTCAAGAGTCATAAGGAACGTGAAATCATCACCAATATCAATACGACGAAGATCTACGGTGTCAGCCGCATGGTGTCGAGCCTAATGAATATGCCGATCCAACCGAACAAGGCGATCGTCGGACGTAACGCCTTCGCCCACTCTTCCGGTATCCACCAGGACGGCGTCTTGAAGAACCGCGAAAGTTATGAAATCATCGACCCGAAAGATGTGGGTATTGACGATAATGCAATCGTATTGACTGCCCGCAGCGGACGCGCTGCCCTGAAACATCGCCTGCAGGTCTTGGGCGTCGAACTGTCACAGGAAAAGCTGGATAAGGTCTATGAAGAATTCCTGAAGTTGGCGGACCGTAAGAAAGATATTAACGATGACGATGTCCTGATGCTTGCCGGCAAAGACCGTACGGCTATGCACCGTATCAAATTAGATTACCTGCAAGTGACTTCCGGCGTCGGCCTGCAATCCGTTGCCAGCGTTTGCTTGGATATCGCGGGTGAGAAGTTTGAAGCCGCCGCTTCCGGAAACGGACCTGTCGATGCGGCTATCAAAGCAGTGAAATCGATTATCCACCGTACGATGACTATACAGGAATTCCTGATCCAAGCTATTAATAAGGGCAGTGACGATATGGGTAAAGTGCACATGCAGGTGGAATATGAAGGAAACCGTTATTATGGTTTTGCCGCCAATACCGATATCATTGCCGCTTCGGTAGAAGCATTCATCGATGCAATCAATAAATTTGTAAAATAAATAAAGGGAACGCAGATTTCGCAGAAAACGCAGACATGCGCAGACTGTTTTTTTAATGAATATATATCTGCGTGAGTCTGCGTTATCTGCGTAGTCTGCGTCCGGTAATAGAAATTATGAATACATTATTTGACAAGATTTGGGATTCCCACGTGGTCACGAAGATCGAAGAGGGACCCACACAGCTTTACATCGACAGACTTTACTGTCATGAAGTAACCAGCCCGCAGGCCTTTGCCGGTATGCGTGCACGTGGTTTGAAACCGCTTCGCCCGGAACGTATCTATTGTATGCCGGACCACAACACGCCGACACACGACCAGGACAAACCGATAGAAGACCCGATCTCGAAGAACCAGGTCGACACGCTGGCACGGAATGCCGCCGACTTCGGCCTGACTCACTACGGAATGCTGAATGAACGCAACGGTATCATCCATGTAGTCGGTCCCGAACGCGCCCTGACCTTGCCGGGCATGACAATCGTCTGCGGCGACTCGCACACCTCCACGCACGGAGCTGTCGGAGCTGTTGCTTTCGGTATCGGAACCAGCGAAGTGGAGATGGTGATGGCTTCACAATGTATCTTGCAGGCAAAACCAAAGACCATGCGTATCAGCGTGGAAGGCACATTGGGCAAAGGCGTGACAGCAAAGGATGTGGCGCTCTACCTTATGTCGAAGGTGACGACCAGCGGAGCTACCGGATATTTTGTGGAATATGCCGGATCGGCTGTTCGCAGTCTGTCGATGGAAGGACGCTTGACTTTGTGTAACCTTTCGATCGAGATGGGTGCGCGTGGCGGTATGATCGCCCCCGACGAAACCACTTTTGCCTATCTGAAAGGACGCGAAAATGCTCCGGTAGGTGAAGAATGGGAGAAGGCTGTCGCTTACTGGAAGACGCTGAAGAGTGGCGATGATGCCGTCTTCGATAAAGAAATCCGGTTTGATGCCGCTGATATCGAGCCGATGGTGACTTATGGAACCAATCCGGGCATGGGTATGGGTATCACACAGCATATCCCGACTGTCGAGGGCATGAGCGAAGTGGCTAAGACTTCTTTCCTGAAATCAATGGCTTATATGGGTTTCGAACCGGGCGAATCGTTGCTTGGAAAGAAGATCGACTATGTCTTCCTGGGTTCTTGTACGAACGGACGTATCGAAGACTTCCGCGCTTTTGCCTCTATCGTGAAGGGCCGGAAGAAGGCGGATCACGTGATTGCCTGGTTGGTGCCCGGCTCCTGGATGGTAGATGCTCAGATACGTGAGGAAGGTCTGGATAAGATATTTGAAGAGGCTGGTTTCCAACTCCGTCAACCGGGTTGTTCGGCTTGTCTGGCGATGAACGATGATAAAATCCCGGCAGGTAAGTATGCCGTTTCGACCAGCAACCGTAATTTCGAAGGACGTCAGGGACCGGGCGCACGCACGATTCTGGCTGGTCCGCTGGTTGCAGCTGCAGCCGCCGTAACGGGCGAGATTACCGATCCGAGACAGTTCATGTAGTCGTACGAAATCAAATAGTAAAACGATAAAATATCAAAGATATGAAACAGAAATTCAATATCATAACATCTACTTGTGTTCCACTCCCTTTGGAGAATGTGGACACAGACCAGATCATCCCGGCCCGTTTCCTGAAAGCGACCGACAAGAAAGGTTTCGGCGAAAACCTGTTCCGCGACTGGCGGTATGACAAGCAGGGAAACAAAATCGAATCGTTCGTCTTGAATGATCCGACCTATGGCGGCCAGATTCTGGTGGCAGGAAAGAACTTCGGTTCCGGTTCCAGCCGCGAACATGCAGCCTGGGCAATAGCCGATTACGGTTTCCGGGTGGTTGTCTCCAGCTTCTTCGCCGACATCCACAAAAACAATGAGTTGAACAACTTTGTTCTTCCGGTGGTTGTAAGCGAACAATTCCTGGCAGAACTCTTCGACTCTATCTATGCCGATCCGAAAACAGAAGTAGAAGTCAACCTGCCCGCCCAGACGATCACCAACAAGGCAACCGGCAAAAGCGAACATTTCGACATCAACGCCTACAAAAAGGATTGCCTGGTCAACGGTCTCGACGACATCGACTACCTCCTGTCTAATAAGGAAAAGATAGAGGCATTCGAAAAGGGACGTAAATGACACATCATTTATGAAAAACAAACAATTATGATAGAAATAATGGATACCACCCTGCGTGACGGGGAACAGACATCGGGAGTTTCTTTTGCGGCGCATGAGAAACTGAGTATTGCCCAGGCATTGCTCGACTTGGGTGTGAACCGCCTCGAGATCGCATCTGCGCGTGTCTCGGACGGCGAGTTTGAGGCCGTGAAGCGTGTGGCTTCCTGGGCGGAACGTACCGGAAATATCCAGAAGCTCGAAGTGCTCGGCTTCGTTGATGGCGATGTCTCGCTGAACTGGATCGAGGCTGCCGGATGTCGGACCGTGAACCTGCTTTGCAAAGGCTCTTACAAGCATGTGACGGAGCAACTGCGTAAAACTCCCGAACAGCATTTTGCCGATATCCGCAGCGTCATCAACCTGGCGACGGAACGGGGGATAGGAGTGAATGTCTATCTGGAAGACTGGTCGAACGGTATCAAGAATTCGCCGGAATATGTCTATCAGTTTGTCGATTCGCTTCGTGACCTGCCGGTGCGCCGGTTCATGTTGCCCGATACGTTGGGCATCCTGAATCCAGGCAACACTTATGATTATTGCAAGGATATGGTGACTCGTTATCCGGATCTGAAGTTTGATTTCCACGCTCACAACGATTATGACCTGGCCGTTGCGAATGTCTATTCTGCTGTTCGTGCCGGAATCAATGGCGTTCATACCACGCTGAACGGCTTGGGCGAACGTGCGGGAAATGCTCCTCTCAGCAGTGTGCTTGCCGTATTGAAAGACCAGTTGGGAGTGGAAACAACGCTCAGGGAAGAGAAGATCAACTATGCCAGTCGTCTGGTGGAAACTTTCTCCGGCGTCCATATCCCCACAAACAAACCGATCATCGGCGAACATGTCTTTACGCAATGCGCCGGTGTCCATGCCGACGGCGACAGCAAGAACAACCTCTATTGTAACGACCTGTTGCCCGAACGCTTCGGCCGCGTCCGCGAGTATGCGCTTGGAAAAACATCCGGCAAGGCGAATATCCGCAAAAACCTCGAATCGCTGGGGATTGACATCGACGAAAACTCCATGCGCAAGGTAACTGAGCGGATCATCGAACTGGGTGATAAGAAGGAAATGGTTACGACGGAAGACCTGCCGTATATCATCAGCGATGTGCTTCACCACGATACTATTGCCGATCAGCGCATCCGCATATTGAATTATTCTTTATCTTTGGCGCAGGGCCTGAAACCTGTTGCAACCCTGAAGATAGAGATCAATGGGGAAGCCTATCAGGAATCGGCTTCCGGCGATGGGCAGTATGACGCCTTTGTGCGTGCCCTACGGAAAATATATTCCGATCTGGGCCGTCCATTCCCGATGTTGACTAACTATTCCGTATCCATCCCGCCCGGCGGACGAACCGATGCATTCGTGCAGACTATCATCAGCTGGAACTATGCCGGAGTAGACTTTAAGACACGCGGACTCGATGCCGACCAGACGGAAGCAGCCATCAAGGCGACATTGAAGATGCTGAACAAGATAGAGCAATGAATAATGTGCCAATAGATCAATGTGCTAATGTGCCAATTTGTGGTTACATCGGTTATTCATTGGCACATTGGCATATTTGCAAATTAATAAATTATTGAAGTTATGAAGAAGTTAACAATCGCGCTTGTAGCGCACGACAACCGTAAGGCTGACATGGTAGAATGGGCTGTTCACAATGCTGAATTTCTGTCCCATCATTACATTGTATGTACCGGAACAACCGGAGGTTTGGTTCGACAGGCTATGGAAGAAAAAGGTGTACAGTCGGAAATAACCTGTATGCATTCCGGCCCGCTCGGTGGCGATGCTGAGATAGCAGCAATGGTAGTGCGTAAAGAAATCGACCTTGCCGTATTCCTGATCGACGACCTGAACCCACAGCCGCACGAAGCCGATATCCAGATGTTGCTTCGCCAATGCCGCGTTCATAACGTACCTATTGCCTGTAACCGTTACAGTGCCGATCTGATGATCACAAGCACACTGTGGGATGATGACAGCTATGTCCCCACAGAACCTAAATATGTCTATTTTAAAAGAGAATAAGAATGTGCCAATAAACAATATGCCAATGTGCCAATTAGTGGGTGCATTGGCTTTTCATTGGCACATTGGCATATTCGCAAATTAATAAATTATTTATATGAAATTGAATATTGCACTGCTCCCCGGTGACGGAATCGGTCCCGAGATTATCGAGCAAGGAATGAAAGCCGTTAAGGCCATCTGCCAGAAATATGGCCATGACCTGAGTTACAAACAAGCGTTGGTAGGTGCCTGCGCGATCGACGCCGTAGGTAATCCTTATCCCGACGAAACGCACGAACTCTGTATGCAGAGCGATGCTGTTTATTTCGGCGCTATCGGCTCTCCTAAATATGATAACGATCCGTCTGCTAAAGTACGTCCCGAACAGGGACTGTTAGGGATGCGCAAGAAACTGGGCCTGTTTGCCAATATCCGCCCGGTTACGACATTCCCTTCATTGCTGCATAAATCTCCGCTGCGCGCCGAATTGGTGGAAGGTGCGGACTTTATGTGTATCCGTGAACTGACAGGCGGCATGTACTTCGGACGTCCGCAAGGCCGGAGCGAAGATGGAAATACGGCCTATGATACTTGTGTTTACAGCCGTGAGGAAATCGACCGTATCGTTCGTTTGGCTTATCAGTATGCGCAGAAACGCCGTAAGAAAGTGACGGTTGTGGATAAGGCGAATGTTTTGGCTACTTCCCGCTTGTGGCGTCAGGTCGCACAGGAGATCGCAAAGGAATATCCGGATGTGGAAACCGAATTTATGTTTGTCGACAATGCTGCCATGCGGTTGGTTCAGTGGCCGAAGAGCTTCGATGTGATGGTTACGGAAAACATGTTCGGAGACATTCTGACGGATGAGGCTTCGGTTATCACCGGCTCGTTAGGTATGCTGCCTTCCGCTTCTATCGGCGTCCATACTTCCGTATTCGAACCGATTCATGGTTCATGGCCGCAGGCTGCCGGAAAGAACATTGCCAATCCGTTGGCTACTATCCTGAGTGGAGCTTTGATGCTTGAATATGCTTTCAACCTGATGGAAGAAGGTGCTTTGATTCGTGAAGCGGTTGCTGCCTCCATGGATGCAGGTTTCGTTACCGAAGATATCGCCGACGGTGCAAAATCCTATACAACAAGCGAAGTCGGCGACTGGATTGCCGACTATATCGCAAAGAAATAAGAATTTTCTATTGGACGCAGATTTCTCAGAGTCTGCGTCCTTTTTATTTATTACTTGGCAAGTTTCATTAACTCCTTGATTACCTCTTTATCATATCCCATCGATTCGGCTTTCTTAAAGTCGATGGCTGCCCGTTCCTTTTCGTACTGTGCCAATTTAATCTTGCCTCTCAGCACGTAGAGAGCTGCACTCGGTTCGCTTTCAGTAAATACTTTTTCGATGTCCGCCATGGCACGTGCATTCTTTCCCATCATAAAATACAGGTCTGCCCGTCCTTCGTACAGGACCCAATCGCGAGGCATTTCACCGATCAGGTAATTGAAAATCCGTTCGCTTTCGGTATAGTTGCCACGCATCTTTTCCAGAATAGCATGACCAAGACGGGCACGGACGGATTTTTCGTTTATCTGTAGAATCTTGTCGAAGTCCTGTTCCGCCCACATGTAATTCTTCTGTTGGATATAGAGTAATCCGCGGCAATAAAGCGCTTCTTGATGCTCGGGATTTTCAATCAGCAACGTGTTGTAGTCGTTCAAAGCCTTTTCTGTTTCGCCTAATTCCGTATAGAGGGATGCCCGGTTTTCCAGAATGGTGATGTTATTGGTATGGCCGCTCAATGCGGAGGTATAGGATATGAGTGCATCCTCCAACTTTCCCTGCCGGCGCTGTATAGTACCTAAGTTGGTGAGCAAGGCGTAATTCAGCGGGTTTGCCGGTTCTTTGCGCATAGCGGCTTTGAGACTTTCTTCTGCGGATACCAAATCATTTTTGTCGACAAAATCATAGCTTTTCTCAATCAGCTCTTCATAAGACTGTGCAAAGCTGTTTCCCATAAACAGGAACAAACCTATAATAATCAAGAAAGTCCTCATTCTCTATTGTTTATATCAGTTATTCGATCGGATGCAAAACTACATAATAAAATCGGTTTCTTCGTCTGAATAAAAAAACTTTATACCTTTGCTACAAATTCTAATACTTTTTGAACGTTTGATTGTTGTATGAATAGTAAGAAATTCAATAAATATAAATAATTATGATTTTAGCAGCCATTGACTTTTCACATGGAGTGGAAGGTATTTTAAATTCCCTGATGACCCAAGGGGCGGCATTAGGATGGACGCTGATTAAGGCGTTTTTAGTTTTTATAGTCGGACGACTACTGATTAATCTGGTGAATAAACTGATTAAAAGAGTCTTATTGAAGCGCGATATCGAGCCTTCGGTAAAGAGTTTTGTCGGGAGTCTGGTGAATGTCGTACTGACTATTTTATTGATAATCTCGGTTGTCGGGGCTTTAGGTGTTCAGACGACTTCGTTTGCAGCTTTGCTTGCGTCTGCCGGTGTCGCTGTCGGTATGGCTTTAAGCGGTAACCTGGCCAACTTCGCGGGAGGATTGATTATTCTTCTGTTCAAGCCTTTTAAAGTCGGAGATTATATCGAGGCGCAAGGGATAGGAGGGACTGTCAAAGAGATACAGATCTTCCACACTATATTGACGACGCCGGACAATAAAACGGTTTATATCCCGAATGGTTCGTTGAGCAGTGGAGCGGTTACGAACTTCAGCCGGCAGGATACCCGTCGCGTCGATTGGACATTCGGTGTCGATTATGGGGAAGACTATAATAAAGTAAAACAGGTGATTGAAACGATCCTTTCACGTGATTCCCGCGTTTTGACTGATCCGGCACCTTTTGTTGCTTTGCACGCTTTGGCAGATAGCAGTGTGAATGTTGTCGTTCGTGTGTGGGTGAAAAGCTCGGATTACTGGGATGTTTATTTCGGGATAAATCAGGCAGTTTATGAGACATTCAATGCCGAAGGTATCAACTTCCCATTCCCGCAACTTACTGTACATCGGGCTAATAACTGATTTGTCCTTAAAAGAAAAGGATTTGTTCAATAATCGATAGGTTTGGTTCGGTGTCTTCAGGGAAGACGCAATTTTAAACAAAAAGATTTATCTTTGTCAATCAATAAAAAAGAAAGCAATCATTAATGATTTAATGAATACAAGATATTTAGAACTTTATTTCATTGCTTTAGTATTATTATTTGATTATAAGAGAAAAACAATTCCTGGCCCGTCATTCCGATGACGGGCTTTTTTTATTTATAGCATGAATAATCGTGTTTTTGTACAGTATGTCCTATGATAAGTATCTTTTGGCTTTTATTATAAGCTTATGAAACTGAAGTTTTATATCTTTGTCACTGTTAAGTAATTGAATGATTAAACAATTTGCATATGAATAAACATTTTACACTTTTAGCTGCGGCTTTGATGACAGTAGGAACTTTTACTGCGGCGAATGCGGCAGATGATAATCCAAGTAAAGATTGGACTGCTGGTAATTATTATTACTTGAAAAATGGTAATGATAAGTATTTGTCGCTGGATGGAAATAAGTCTGATTCTGTTGTCGTAAAAACAATCCCTTCATTTGTTGATGTAAATAAAGCAGCTCGTGATTCTGCTTTATGGGAAATTACAGGAATAAATGAAACGGCAGGAACTGTTTATCAGTTTAAAAATAAAAAAACGAATGCTGTTTTGTCATTTGCTGCATCTCAAGAGGCTAAACCGGTTTTAGCGGCAGGTGTGGATAAATGGACGTTTACAGATGGAGGAGGTTTAAGTGCTTCACTAAGTGACGGCAGTAAAATGATATTAGCTTTAAATGATGATGGCAGTGTTGCTTTTACTGGGGAAGCTTTGGACCTGACAGTCACTGAGCCTGACACAATGACCATGACTCCACAAGATCTTGGTGATGGCTTCAGCACATTCCAACTAATATTTGATGATAAATATGAAGGAAATATCTTTACTGGCAAAGATTTGATTGCCAATTCTGTAGGGAATAACGGTTTTATGACTCTACAAGTGAAAGGTGATGAAGCCTATTCAAATGGAGTAAAGAAGTTTTTAGGTGTTGATACACTCAAAACAACAATTAACAATCAGCAGAATGTGTTTGGTGCAGGGTTCGCTTTGGATTCAACTCGCAAAGTTTTGCGTCCGAATGAACTTTGTCAGCATTTTAAATTTGTTGTTAATTTGCAGAATGATTCAATTGCTATGTTTGTAGCAGGTGCTCCTGATTTTGAAGACGATTTAAAAGTTAAAGAAGCAGAGGGTGATACAGTTCGTGTTGTTTATGCTCAAACCGGTAATACCAAGGTTTTAACTGTTTCTAAGTTTGGAGCAAATGCCCAGCCTATACAGGGAAAACTTCCTATGATTGGAGTCGCAAAGGGCACTCCTGTTACGATTCCGACAGGTTCCGGCGTTTATTTCTTGAAGAAAGGAAGTAAGGGTGCCGACAATGGCAAGTATTATGTTGCAAAGAAGGCCTTTATGGGAGGTGACAGTGTTCCGTCGGTCAATCAAGTGAGAGGGCAATGGTATATTAAAGAAAACAATGGCAAATATTCTATTGTGGACCGTGAGTCGGATTCTGACCTGATTTTAGATAAGGAAGTGTTCGCAGTGCAAGGGATGGAGGACACTTACTTGATTGGAAGCGATTCCATCACAGTTGAACAGATGAATGTTGATCTGAAGAACAAATATTTAGGTTCGTTTGTCGCATCCGAACAGGATTTGGTGAATAAGGGATATTACCTGAGCCTCTTTTCCGCAACTCCTGGTGTACCGGAACTGTTTATGTATGCAAGCGATTCTATATTGAAGGGTAGTGCAGTAGATATGCAGCTCTTTAAATTGTTCCCGATGAAACCTGTAAAAGTGGCAGGAGCCAAACAATTGGGAGATACTGTTTCGGTGATTCCTTATCAATTGGGAGGTTATTTCCTGGATGGTAAAGTGGCTAAAGACGAAGAAAAGGATGTATTGAAGTTCTCGACGACATCAACTCCTCTTTCTTTCCGTTTCCTGTCTGATGCCAACGGACAATTCTATTCAATGGCAACCGATGCTGACAACAAGTATGTAGGAATTGATGTCAACACTTCCAACCTGCAATTGACGAGCACTAAGACAATTGTGAATATAGCACCTGTAGATGCGCCCGAATATGCAACATTTGAAGCCGGACATAAGCGATTGGTTTCTGATGGTAATTCTTTGGTCATGAATCCGCTTAATCTTTTTGCACAGATGAAAACGGAAACTAGTGAGATCACGAAAGCTACTTACGAAAAAGATAATTTCAGTTTGTGGGTTGAACCGGATACGATGGTTGCCGGCAAGCAACTCTATCTCATCTCTTCAGGTAGCGAGACAGGAACACGCTATTATATGTCGGTAAAAGATACTTCTTTCACAGGGATAGACTATGATAAGTATGCGATGTTCGTAGAGGATAATGACACAATCAAGACAATGAAAGACAGTCCGGCTTTATTTGCTTTCAAAGTTAATGAGCATGGCGGATATCTCTTGGAAAACTACAAGGAATTGAAGAATGAGGGCAAGCCGTATGTTGGCATAGTGAATGGATTTGTAGTATTGGAAAAATTCCCGCACGTAGCATTCGAAGTTGAAACTGCTTCCGCTCCGACTCCTAATGAAGAAATAAACGTTTCTGAAATTAAGGTAATCAGCAGTGACGGCCAGGTAATCGTAACGAATGCTTCCGGCAAAAAGATTATGCTGTCCAATATCCTGGGTCAGACAATCGGTGTTCGCAGAGCAAGTTCCGAATACTTCTCTATGCCGGCAACATCAGGCATTGTACTGGTAACAGTGGAAGGTGATACCACTTATAAAGTAATTGTAAAGTAAAGAATTATAATCCGATAATAGAAAAGGCGGCTTCCGGTAACGGGAGCCGCCTTTCTTTATGGCTATGATAGAACGGGAACTCTTATTCCCCGCCCGAAAGTTTCTTTTCCAGATATGCCAGTTTTTTGATCGCCTTTTCCTTCTCTTTCGTCAGTTTCTCAATGTCGCTTAATACTGTTGCCAGTTCATAAGTCGAAGCAATTGCTTTCTTATCGGCATCGGCTATATAGAGAACATAAGGTTTGCCGCCGGTATATTCCACTTTGATACGCTCTTTCTGGTTGGCAAAGATGAACTTGACAGCATCTTCACATTTCTCTCCCTGATAGGTGACAACTTCCGTTGTATTTCCCAAATCCTTGAATCGGTAGTTCAAACCACCGTCATAAGGGATAGCGGGAGTTTCGGCGAAAAGTCCGTCCTTCGTACTCAGCTTGATGCCAGTATGGTTGAGCGGGTTGGCTCCGAAATAGACGCTTGCCAGATACATTTCGCCTTTCTCGTTTACACCCGAACGGATGTAACAGCGTTGGATGTTACGTTCGATAGTCTGCTGTTTGGAGACGTAGTTGCCGATCTCGTTGTAGGCGGAGTCTTTCTCCAGGTTGAAGCCTTTCTTCAGACCTTCCAACTCCTGTTGCCGGATCGGAATCAGACTGTCGCAAAAGGCCAGGTTGCGCTCCGCCTCTTTTTGTTCCACCTGGCGCATCAAGGTCAGACCTTCGCGGATAACCTTGAATTCTTTCGGATACAGGATGCGGATACTGTCTATCTCGCTCTTGGCGGCAAAGAGTTCGTTCCGTTCATACATATTCCGGGCACTGTCCAGCCGTGCCTGTGCTTTCTTTTCGTCATTGCTGCAACCGGTCAGTGTTACGGCTGCAAGTGCTATACAGATTGCTGACTTCTTCATTATGATAAATCTTAATTGTCTATTTCTTATTCTCTTAATCCGTTTCAAAAGTAGACATAAAAACTGAAAAAGAGTAGATTCGATCTTACATTTCTATCGATAGGCTGCAATCACGGCTGTGTCTTTGCTGAGCTAATGAGATCAGTTCTGTTATCAGATTTGTATATGAAATGCCGGTTTGTTCCCAGAGCTTCGGATACATGCTGATTTCAGTGAATCCGGGCAAAGTGTTGATCTCGTTCAATACGAACTTATTATCCTTTGTAAGGAAGAAGTCGACTCGTGACATCCCTTCGCAACAAATTGTTTCGCAGGCTTTTATTGCGCATTCTCTGATCTCATTGGAAAGAGCTTCGTCTATCTCGGCGGGTATTTGCAGTCTGGCTCCGGACGAACTTATATATTTGGCGTCATAAGAATAGAAATCTTTAGTCGCTACAATCTCTCCGACAACAGATGCGCGCAATTGTTCGTTGCCTAAAACGGCACATTCGATTTCCTTTCCTATAATGGCCTCTTCTATCAGGATTTTATTATCATATTGAAAAGCTGTCGATAAAGCTGCCTTGAACTCATTTTCGTCCGTTACTTTGCTTACTCCTACCGAAGAACCTGCGTTTGCCGGCTTGATGAAAAGGGGAAGTCCTAACGTGGATGTGATTTCAGTAAATGAATGTTCAAGAGGTTTATGTCTATATAATGTATAGGAGTTGGCGACAGGGATACCGAACGCTTTCAGCAGGCGTTTCGCTACATCCTTGTCCATTGCTATGGCAGAACCTAATACATCGGGACCGACAAAAGGAATATTCATGGATTTGAGTAATCCTTGCAAGGTCCCGTCTTCTCCATTTGTTCCGTGTATGATTGGAAATGCAAGATGAAAACCGGTTAGGATAGTGTTGGCTTCGAGGCTGACAACATGAATGGAATCATTGGCGGAATGAGACAGGTAAACTGGCGTTGCGTCTGTGAAATAATCATGATTGGCCAGGTCTATGTTCTCGGTTTCGTAACCGGTGTTATAGAACCAATTGCCGGCTTTGTCTATCCCGATCAATAATGGGGTGAACTTAGTCCTGTCGATGGCATTGAATATATTCGTTGCGGACTTTAATGAAACTTTATGTTCGGCTGATTTCCCTCCGAATATAATGGCTACTGTTGTGTTCATGTATGTATAAGTTATTTGTATCTAACGGGGCGCAAATATACTACTCTCCCCGCAAGAATTTGATTATCTTTGCAGGCAATTTATCGGAAAAGGATAAATAAATAGTATTTATGTATATAGAGCAAGAAGACATATTAAAACATATTTCAGCGAAGCCCTTCCGGTTGGTTTCGGAAGCGGCGGACGAGTTAGGGGTTGAGGCTTATGTGATAGGCGGCTATGTGCGGGATATTTTTCTGCGCCGTCCGTCCAAAGACATCGATGTTGTAGCCGTAGGCAGCGGTATTGAACTGGCAAAAGTAGTGGCCAGGAAGTTGGGACGCGGCGCCCACCTTTCCGTATTCAAGAATTTCGGCACGGCACAGGTGAAAGCCGGCGATCTGGAACTGGAGTTTGTCGGTGCACGCAAAGAGTCTTATACACACGATAGCCGCAAACCGGTTGTCGAAGACGGTACGCTCGAGGACGACCAGAACCGCCGTGACTTTACGATCAACGCCTTGGCCCTTTGCCTGAACAAAGACCGCTACGGCGAGCTTGTCGATCCGTTCGACGGACTGACCGATATGGATAACCTGCTGATACGCACGCCGCTCGACCCGGATATTACGTTCAGCGACGACCCGTTGCGCATGATGCGTGCCGTCCGGTTCGCCACCCAGTTAGGCTTTTTTATCGATCCCGACACGTTTGATGCGATCGAGCGTAACAAGGAGCGTATCTCTATCATCTCCAAGGAGCGCATTGTGGATGAATTGAATAAGATCGTCCTCTCGCCCAAGCCCTCTGTCGGCTTTGACCTGCTGGACCGTTGCGGCTTGTTGCCTTTGATTTTTCCGGAACTTTGCGCCCTGAAAGGAGTGGAGACGAAAGAAGGCATCGGGCATAAAGACAACTTCGCTCACACGCTGATGGTGCTCGACCGCCTGAGCAAGACGACCGATAACCTGTGGCTCCGCTGGAGTGCGCTTTTCCATGACATCGCCAAACCGGCGACGAAACGTTTCGACCCGCGTTTAGGCTGGACGTTCCACAACCATAATTTCATCGGGGAAAAGATGATTCCCGGTATCTTCCGCAAGATGAAGTTGCCGATGAACGAGAAGATGAAGTATGTTCAGAAGATGGTCAGTCTGCACATGCGTCCGATTGCCTTGTCGGACGACGAAGTGACGGATTCCGCTATCCGCCGCCTTCTGTTTGATGCGGGAGACGACATAGACGACTTGATGAAGCTCTGCGAAGCCGATATCACCAGCAAGAACCCCGAAAAGGTGCGCCGCTTCCTTGCCAACTTCCAGAAAGTCCGCAGCAAGCTCGCCGAGATCGAAGAGAAAGACCGCGTCCGCAATTTCCAGCCGCCTGTAACAGGAGAGGAGATCATGGAAACTTTCGGCCTGCCGCCTTCGCAGCCGGTCGGTGTGCTGAAAGAAGCGATCAAGAACGCGATCCTCGACGGCGTGATCCCCAACGAACACGAAGCCGCCCATGCCTTTATGCTACAGAGGGCGGAGAAGATGGGACTTAAACCGGTTGGGAAGTGAGGGCAAAGCCTTTGATAATGTATTCGCGAAGCCTTTGTGTGGCCTAGGTACGGAACTGTGTGCCTTGTTGAGTAGTTGTTCGGAATTTCCGAACAACTGCATCAGGATTTAGTTCTCCCTCTTCAAAGATATGTTTAATGTGTTTGCTTATTGTCGCTTTGGATTTCCCGAACAACGTGCAGAGCTGTGCTTGTGTCAGCCATACGGTTTCCTGTTTCATCCTTATATTTTAACTCATCCATCACATTCCATTACCTCTTTTCTGATATACAATTAATCGTCCGCCGCCCAGTGAACGATCGTCCGCTTGGCGGTGAACGATCGTCCGGCGGCAAGCGAACGATCGTTCGGCGCCAAGCGGACAACTTGCGGACAACATAGAAAGTGCTAAAGGATAGAAGTGAAAGAGCTAAGATGCAAGGATGAAAAAGTTAACAGATAGGAGGATAGAAACGCTTGTTCCCGCGCTTGACGCGGGATCGCAGTAGAACCGGCAGTATAAATAGCTGATTGATAGGGATAGTCTCTTTGCGATCCCGCGTCAAGCGCGGGAACTGGTAGTTGAAATGGTTGTGGGGAAAAGTGTCAAGAGTTCAATCTCTCCACCGTTTTCACCCCCTTTACAGCATTGATCTTCTTGGTGAGCATGTTCAGCGTCGTAGTGTCGCGCACTGTGACGGTGAAGTTGCCTTGGAAGATGCCGTCTACCGAGTCGATGTTGAGGGAGCGGAGCGAGACGCCGGCTTCTTTGCTGATGACGGACGTGATGTTGGTGACAATTGCGATGTCGTCACGGCCGATCACGCGGAGCGTTACGATGTAGCCATTATCTCCCTTGCCGCTCCATTTCGCCTGAATGATGCGGTAGCCGAAGCGGCTGAACATCTCCTGTGCGTTCGGGCAGTCCATGCGATGTATTTTGATGCCTTGCGTGGAGACGAAACCGAAGACTTCGTCCCCGTAGATCGGGTTGCAGCATTTCGCCAGTTTGTATTCGATGCCCGTCAGGTTTTTGTCGATCACCAGGACATCCTTGTTAGAGGCGATCTCTTCCGCTTCGGTTGTCGTGATGTATTCTTCGGCGCTCCGGACTTCGGTATGGTCGTTTATCTCCGTTTCGCGGCGGAGTTGTTCCAGGTATTCGTCGATCGCCTGGTTCGGGTCGAGGCGTTCTTCGGCAATCTCGACGTAGAAGTCGGTGACGGTCTTGAAACCTTTCTTCTTGATATAACGCATCAGGACTGGTTCGTCCATATCGATCTTCCGGTTCTTGAAGCGGCGTTGCAGCATCTCTTTGGCAAAGTCTACCGCTTTGGCCGTCTCTTCGCGGAGCGCCTGTTTGATCTTTACACGCGCTTTGGAAGTGACGACGATGTTCAGCCAGTCGCGTTTCGGCGTCTGGGTCGGCGCGGTGACGATGGAGACCGAGTCGCCGTTATTCAATACATATTTAATAGGTACATTCTTCCCGTTTACCTTTGCCGAGACGCATTTGCAGCCTAACTTGGTATGGATGGCAAAAGCGAAGTCGAGCACAGTCGCCCCTTTGGCTAACTTAATCAGTTCGCCGGTCGGGGTGAAGACATATATTTCGTCTTTGTAGAGGTCCATCTTGAAGTCCTGCATCAGGTCGAGCGGATTATTCTCCTTCGTCTCCAATGCGGCACGGACGGTGTTCAGAAATTCGTCCAGGCCGTTCTCCTCTTTCACGCCTTTATATTTCCAGTGGGCAGCCAGGCCGCGTTCGGCGATCTCGTCCATGCGGCGGGTACGGATCTGCACTTCCACCCATTTGTTCTGCGGGCCCATGACGGTGATGTGCAAGCTCTCGTAGCCGTTTGTCTTCGGGATGGAGATCCAGTCCTTCATGCGCTTCGGGTTCGGCTGGTACATATCGGTGACGATGGAATAAACCTGCCAGCATTCCGAACGTTCCTTTTCAAGCGGCGTGTCGAGGATGATGCGGATGGCAAACAGGTCGTAGATGCCTTCGAACGGGATGTCCTGCTTCTTCAACTTGTTGTTGATGGAATGGATAGACTTGGTGCGCCCTTTGATGTCGAACCGGAGGCCGGCTTCCTGCAACTTCTTTTGGATCGGGGCGATGAACTCGGCGATGTAGGCGTCGCGCGAACGCTTCGTCTCGTTCAGCTTCCGTTTGATAAAGTCGTATTGCTTGCGGTCGGTATATTTCAGCGACAAGTCTTCCAGTTCGCTCTTGATCGTATAAAGTCCTAAGCGGTGGGCAAGCGGCGCATACAGGTAAGACACTTCCGTCGCTAACCGTTTGCGGTCCTCGTCGTTCCTGAGCTGTTTGCCGAGGCGCATGAGGCAGAGGCGGTCGGCAATCATAATCAGGATCACGCGTACGTCTTCTGCAAACGAGAAGAGCAGCTTGTGGAAGTTCTCCGAGTCGACCGCCGTGTTGCGGGCGTAAAGGTCGGATGTTTTCAGCAGCCGCCTGATGATCAGGGCGACGTCGTCATCGAACGTATCCTTTACTTCGTCCAGCGTAATGATCTTTTTCAGCACCGGGCGGTAAAGCAGCAGGGCGATGACCGATGTGCGTTTCAGCCCGATCTCTACGGTGGCGATCAGTGCCGTGTCGATATTACGTAACAGGCCGTTAATGCCGTTTTTGTCTCGTCCGTAACAATCCAGGGCCACAACACGCTGCATCAGTTCCTTCATCTTACTCAGGTCTTCTTTTTGCAGGAAAGAGTATAGATGGCGTAGTAGTTGCTTATACTTGCAGAAAAACTGCTTTTTCTCCTCTTCGGTAAAGAACGGTTGTATATCCATAGTTGTCTGTCTTTTTACCGCCTTTTCGGGAGCGGTCCGTAAAACATACCGTAAAAGTAAGTTTTTCTGCGAATATCAGCGCAATTCTAATGGTATTTTTATACATTTGCGATATACAAAGTCCGGAAGGGCTTTGTCGCGTATCTGATTATTAACTCATTAAAACGATATACTATGTTAAACGCAAAAGACTTAGAGTTACTGGCAGCTAAAGGCATCAGCGAGCAACAGATCGAAGAGCAGTTGGCATGCTTCGTAAAAGGATTCCCGTTCCTGGAAATTACGGCTTCGGCCTCGGTGGAGAAAGGAATCATGGTGATCCCGCAGGAAAAACAGGCGACTTATATGGATGCTGGGATGCTTATCTGGCAAAGAATAAGAAGATTGTGAAGTTCGTGCCTGCATCCGGTGCGGCAAGCCGTATGTTCAAGAACCTGTATGAGTTCTTGTCTGCCGACTACAACGAGCCTCAGAATGCGTTTGAAAAGAAGTTCTTCGACGAAATCAAGAAATTCGCTTTCTATGATGCGTTGAATAAGGCTTGTATTCATAACGAAGTAAAAGATATTCCCGCTTTGATGGCGAACGGCGAGTATAAAACGATTGTCGCCACTTTATTGGAGCCGAAAGGGCTGAACTACGGACAACTCCCGAAAGGCTTGTTGCTTTTCCACTCTTATCCGCAGACTGCCCGCACGGCGATGGAGGAACATCTGGCGGAAGGGGCGATGTATGCCAAGAACAATGCCGGCGAGGTAAATATCCATTTCACGGTATCGCCGGAACACAAGGCGTTGTTCGAACAGTTGGTGGCTGACAAGACGGGCGATTACGAAGAGAAGTTCTCCGTAAAATACGATATCTCTTTCAGTGTCCAGAAACCGAGTACGGATACGGTTGCAGCCGATATGGAAAACAATCCGTTCCGCGACAAGAACGGCAATCTGTTGTTCCGTCCGGGCGGCCATGGGGCTTTGATTGAAAACCTGAATGATGTCGATGCAGACGTGGTGTTTGTGAAGAATATCGACAATGTCGTGCCGGACAGCTTCAAATGTTCGACTGTCATCTTCAAGAAGGTGATTGCCGGCGTGCTGGTTTCTTTGCAGGAACGTATCTTCAAATATCTGGAACTGATCGACAGCGGCAAGTATTCGCATGACCAGGTGGAAGAGATGATCCACTTCCTGCAGGAAGACTTGTGTGTAAGGAATCCGGAAACGAAGTTGCTGGAAGATGTCGAGTTGATTCTTTATATAAAGAGCAAACTGAACCGCCCGTTGCGTGTATGCGGTATGGTGAAGAATGTGGGTGAGCCCGGCGGTGGTCCGTTCCTGGCGGTAAATCAGGATGGAACTGTTTCCCTGCAAATCCTCGAAAGCTCGCAGGTCGACCTGAAAGATCCCGAAAAGAAGGCGATGTTCGAACAGGGCACGCACTTTAACCCCGTAGACCTGGTTTGTGCACTGAAGAACTATAAAGGCGAGAAATTCAACTTGCCGGATTATGTGGACAAGAACACGGGCTTTATCTCCTATAAGAGTAAGGACGGCCGCGAACTGAAAGCGTTGGAACTGCCCGGCCTGTGGAATGGCGCGATGAGTGACTGGAATACGGTCTTCGTTGAAGTCCCCATCGAAACTTTCAACCCGGTTAAGACGGTGAACGACTTGCTGCGTCAGGAACACCAATAATCAGTTGAAAATAAAAAGTAACCGTTAACGCCTTAGCGTGTCATAACGGCTTGACCTGTAACCTCGGACTAAACTGATTTCCAGTGATTAGAATGAGATGACGGGATGAGCTTGTCAGGACACGGTAAGGCGTTGATGTTTATTTAACGTGAGTTCGATATAAGACAGCGTTTAAATAGGAGTATCCCTGGGAATAGAGGTTTCTGGTGACCAATTCCACGGTTCCATAATTCCAGTCTGTTTATTGACGAAACGTTCATCCTGTTTTATCTGCTGAATTAGTTTGGTTAGATTCGGCAAGTTATAACAATCATTTGCTTCGATGTCTTTGAGTAATTCATGGTCGTCAAAAAAAGCACTCCAAAAACAATCTACAATTCCAATATTATATTTATCCAAATGGCCATAACCATTCTGCCCATTATATTTTTCATACAGAGGTTGAAGCGTATTGACTACATAAGCAATCATTTTATGACGTTCTTCAAGCGTCATACCTTCCAGCTGAGGATATTTTTTTTTGCTTCTTCTCTTCACGTTCAAGAATATATGCAATTTGTTCCACAAATGTACTTGCTTTTACAAAATAGTCACTATGATTTTCGTCAGATAACCGCTCTACAAAGCGTAGTATTCCTTCATGAATTTTGGGCTTTCCATAAATGTCACGTCCCATGAATTTATCTATTATAGACATATTGTCATCGTTCAATACTAATTCATTTATTTTATCATCCTTGTCATATCCAAAATTGAATAGCAAATCTTTCAATTCCTTTTCTTTCCCATTATTTAATAACCAGGCAAAACTAATCTTGTTGTCATTTAGCACATAATTATTCCAGTGATAATCAATAGAATCTCCGTAAACGTTTATATTATCTTTATTTGTATTCTCGTCCATTTCTATTAATAAAACAGATGGCATCTGCACAGTACATAGATTGAACTTCTTAAAAAAATACAGATGCTCTCTGTATGGATAAAACTCTTTGTTTAGTATATTGTCCTCGCTATCGATATTAGGCATTGGATTTAAAGCTACAATGTAGTCTTTATAGCTTATAAATTTGTTTTTATTCAAAGTATCAAGATGATTATAATCAATTCCAAAAACATATTTTATGCGTTCTACATATTCATTATCCGGTAAAAACTGATAGCCTTGCTGCTTCAATTTATAATATAGCATCATTCCTCCCAACGAAACATCATTAGACGTTGCTATTCCGGATAGGTTTACATATAGGCTACCTTCGTAATCATCTCCACTCATTATTTCATCCAAAGCATTCGCTAACTTATTATAACTCGACTTTACCTCCAGCCACTCTTTATCTGTCAATTTCATAGTCGTAAGCATAAGTGTGTCACTTCTTACGTCTTCAACTTGTTGCATCTTTTCTTTTGTAGAGACAACATCTTCTTTTGTTTTCTTCGCATTTTCACAACCCACAATAATAATGGCTATAAATAATAATTTGATAAAAGTTTGTCGTTTCATTTTTATTCATTTTTATTTCTTAATATTGCAGAGAGGAGTATTGAATATTTGCTCACTTTACAATCGTCCAATATCTTATTTATCATTTATAATAATATATGCATCCGTAGTTTAATGTTCTATCTTTATTCTTTTTTAATTAATCCAGAAAGTTTGGATATCGATATTGCATCCTTATCAACACCGGTAAGAGGAACTTTACAACGTTTATCAAAGAACTCGACATAAACTGTATCATTTATTATTCGCCATTCGAATAACAGAATGCGTTTATCAAAATGGTCGTATATAATATCCGAGCCATTTGCTTCTTCCCGATAGTCTTTATTAAGGATTATACTTCTTCTGAAAAAGCTTCGGCGATAGCCATCAGGATATTTTTTTATTGAGTCTAACCGGATAGTTCTATCATTGAAAGCAATGATACTATCTATAAGGGTTCGTTCATTTTTACATAAGTGATTATAAACTACATAATTTTCCTCTTTCTGTGTGGAGCTGGGGCCCATCCATATTTTACGTTCCCAGGCATCTATCGGCATTAAGTAAAATCTTACTGGCATAAAATAGAATCCCCAATAAATAGCTGTACATATAATCAGCGTACAAACCAATATATGCTTTGTTTTCTTCATAATATTCTATATGAACATCCTTTATGGATTCTGTTTAAACCGTATTTAGCTTGAGTAATTGTATAAAATGGATGCAAATGAAAGCATTTATGTCTAAATAAGCAAATATAATGTATTTAAATAGCAGCATATTATCTGGAATATGTGTGCAAGCATTTTATTAAGAAAGAGAGCTTTAATTGAAACGGTGAATGATGAACTCAAAAATATTGCCCAAATTGAACATTTCAAGCACAGGTCATTCAATATTTTATTGCAAATGTATTGTCTGCTATTGCGGCATATTGCTTCTTTGAAAAGAAACCCGCCATTGATGTGCAATTTGTCAATGACGGGCAGCTAAGATTATTCTAATATTATATCGAACTCACGTTATTTACCTGAGAGTGACTGTTTCATTCTTGCTATATCTCGCAGGTAATCTTGTAAATCCTGTTCATGTTCTTCTTCCATAGCCAGGATGTGTTTGGCTATATCGCAAGTCGTAAAGTCTTTGCCATCTGTAAATTCGGCAATCTCCTGATAACGTACGATCGCGCAACGTTCGGATGAAACATTCTGGTTTAACAGGTTGACAACATCGAAGTCGGTCGGGATGTCGTATTTGCATCTGGCCAGTTCAGACCATTTTTTCGGGTCTAATACAGGAACACCTTCCAGTTCGATAATGCGGTCTGCCAACAATTTAGCATGTCCCAATTCTTCTTTTGCGTGTTCTTCAAATTCTGCTTGAACGTTTGCACGCATGGCCCCTTCTGCGACCAGAGCACCGATCCAATATTGGTAATAAGCTAACCATTCTTCGGATAATGCTGCGTTCATCTGTATCAACAGGCTGTCTACGTCTAATTTGTCCTTAAGGATCTTAACACTTTCTTTTGCCATGATTGTAAAATTTAGTTTAGTATGTATAGCGCTTAAATGCTTTTTAGGAACAACTGGCAGATATATTTGTTCATTTCTTTTTTCTTATTCCTCTATCAATTATCCGGGGCTTATTGTAAAAATCTCCTTTTCGCCTCTCGCTCGGCCTCCAAAAGCGAACAAATGTTAATCCGCATTTTGGCCGTCAAAAAGGGACTTTTTCCTCTTTTTTGAGTGTTTTCCCCAATTACGACCGTCCTAATCGCCACCACGACCGTGCTAATGTGTAGTGCACTCGGCACCTCGCGAAGATTAGGACGGTCGTAATGGCGATTATGACCGTCCTAATTGGA
>NZ_QUDI01000052.1:0-33784 GCF_003477465.1 Parabacteroides sp. AF48-14 | reverse complement strand
GACCGTGCTAATCTTCGCGAGGTGCCGAGTGCACTACACATTAGCACGGTCGTAATGGCAAAGAGGACGGTCGTAATGGCTGAAAACACTCAAAAAAGGCGAAAAAGTCCCTTTTTGACGTCTGAAAATCGGGTTAACATTTGTTTGGAATTGGGCTTCTTCTGATCTTGGAAAATACGTTTTTTACAATAAGTACTCTTAAATGAGTGACATGGTAAGGTTGTCTTTTGCATCCTTTCTTCCGATGATGTGTTTAATCTTTAAGACAAGCTAATGGAATAATCTTAACTCCATCAGGCGTGTGTAAGCCATTTTCCCACCAGTTATAACAATGAGAAGATCGGGTTCTCGAAGTGGAACCTGTTTCTCTTGTTTGTTGAATTCATTAATAAGACGCTTAATTTCAAGCAAATGGTTTGCTCCTTCTTTTATTTCGTTACTTCCTAATTTGCATTCAATCAATGCATAACGTCCATCTTCCAAATGAAGAACAAGATCAGCTTCAAGACCATAACGGTCGCGATAATAAGAGATATGACTATTAAAATCAGGTGTATAAGCTTTAAGGTCGCGCACGCACATCTGTTCAAAAATGAATCCAAAAGTCTTTAGCTGGGTTATAAGAACTTCCGGGGTTAATCCTAAGGAGGCTACAGCGATAGATGGGTCTATAAAAGAACGCTTTAGACCGCTACGTATAGCTGTTTTGCTCCTAATGGCGGGACACCATGCTTCAATGTTACATATCACGAACAGACGTTTAAAAGCTGTAACATAATCTTCAAATGTAGGTGGAGTACAAGATACTTCACCGGAAGAAGTTACATCTGCCATTAACGAAGTGTTTTTTACTAAAGTGGATATATTCCGGGCATAGGCCCTAAGAATCATTCGTGCTAATCTTTCATCTCTTTGCACACCATCAACTCGTAAAATATCCTCACGACAAACAGTGTCAACATAATTTCTTGCCACAAGAAGTTTTGCTTTTGAGCTCTTTATATTGACTGTTGCTGGCCACCCTCCACGACAAGCAACATATATCAAATCTTCGATTTGCATATCAGATGTAATTCCGTCTATATCATATTCTGGGTTGTCAAACAATTCTTTTAGAGAAATTTTGCCATTGGATTCTTGTGATTCCCAAAGGCTCATCGGTAACATATTCATACGTGAAATGCGTCCATTACCCGAATGAAAAATCTGGTCTTTTTTTACAGCGTTAGAACCTGTAAGAATATATAGTCCTTGCTTTTGTCGCTTATCTACCATTGTGCGGACTGCATCCCAAAGTACTGGTGCATCTTGCCATTCATCTATCAACCTTGGGGTCTCTCCTAATAGCAAAAGCGATGGTTTGGATGCTGCTGTTGCAAGATATTCATCGCGCATATCTGTGTCTTGCATTTTAATGACACTTCGTGCTACTTGTTCGGCGGTTGTTGTTTTTCCACACCACTTGGGACCTTCAATTAGAACGGCTCCGAAGGCTTCTAAGCGTTCTAATAGGACTTTATCTGATACTCTGTTCAAATAACTCATAATATTATTTTTAGTGCTTGCAAAGATACTGAATTATAATGGTTATAACAATCTGTTTTGTGTTTTTGTGGTATTTTACTTTAAATAATTGTGCTATTTCACTTTTATGTTTTGCTTTATTTTATTTTGTGTTTTTGTGGTCCTTGTTCTGTTTAGTTGTAGCAGACCATATTCTGTTTGAAAGTAATTATGGCACGTGCAACATAATGAAAGGATTGATCTGAAATCGTCACAATAACATACTGGTATATCCGTTAGGAATTTGTATCTTGTCCCCATAAATCATGAGATCTAACAAAATACACATATGAAAAATACATGGCTACTAATCCTGTTGTTCATCTGTTCATTCTTCTCCTGCCGGAATGACCGGGTTGCCCATGATCTGATGAACAGGGCGGAAGGGTTTATTGAAGCTGATCCGGACAGTGCTTATACATTATTAAACAGTATAGAAGTTCCCGATAATCTGAATGATAGACAGTTTGCCCGCTGGTGTATGTTGTATGGGCAAGCGGCAGATAAGCTTTTTAAAGATATGCCATATGTCATACAGCTAAACCGGGCTTTGCATTGGTATAAAAAACATGGAACCCCTGAACAACAAGCCTGGATGGGATTGTATTTGGGGCGATCGTATATGGAAGATAAACTTTTCATACCGGCAACAGAAGTTTATTCGGAAGCCTTGGATCTGGCGAAAGAGAAACATCTGTATAATGTTGCCGGGTATATTTGCAGTTATATGGCGGATCTTTACGAATATACCGGACAAGTTTCCGAAGAACGGCGTAAATTTGAAGAGGCTGCCGAATTCTTTAAAAAGGCACGCAATGAGCGAAGTTTTGCTTTTGCCTTGCGGGACATCAGTAAGACATGTGTGTTTGATGATTCCACCTCTCTTGCACTCGCTTTGATGCTGAAAGCGGATTCGATTGTTACAACTCTGAATGATTTGGTGGGGATGGCATCGATAGCGAATGGATTGGGGAACGTTTATGCGTCGATAGGAGAAATAGAGAAAGCCAAGAGTTGCTATCAGAGAAGTTTTTCTTATGATACGACAGATTTAGCACCCCATTATTTAGCATTAAGTAGCCTTTATTACAGCAACGACATATTGGATTCGGCCCGCTATTATCAGGAGAAAGCCGATTGCCCGACCGATAATCTCTATACTCCTTCCGACCGGTTGTATATGGGATATTTGATCGAAAAAGAGGCAAACGATATTCCTAAGGCTTTTCAATACTTGGAACAATTTTATGAAGCGAAAGATTCCTTATATGATGAGCAGAAACAGGTGGATATCGTAGATGCAGAAAAACGGCACAATTTATTTACCGTTGTCAAGAAAAACCGGAAATTGCAAACTGATATGTACATAGTATCATCTGTTGCAATTTTCATTTGTCTTGTCCTCTGTGTGCTCTATCAAGCCAGAGACAGGAGGCGGTTGAACAAGATTAATAAGCAACAATTGGTGTTAGATGAAAAAGAATATCAGCTAACAGAGTTGAGAAATGAAATTCGGGAAAAAGAAGCGGTACAAAAAGAAAAAGGAGAGACAGAACATGAAGACGTCGAGCTGATTCGGAATAAGATATCCCAAGTCCAAAAAGAAGTTATAGCTCTAAAATGTGATAAACTTCAGTACTCTTCTCTTTTTAAACAGATAAAAGATCGATGCCAAAAAGGGCATTTGAAAGATATGCAGGCTCTTTCTAAGAAAGATTGGGATAGTTTAATAGCCCTGATCGACTCCGCTTGCCCTAATGTGTTAACATTTATATGTAACAACCCGCTTGGTTTAACAAAAGCGGAGATTGAAATTTGCTATCTTAGTTTTTTAGGTCTTGGCTTGAATGAAGAAGCTATTTTGTTAGGTATCAATACCGATTCGGTGAATAAACGTAGGCTTAGAACCCGCCAGAAACTTAATTTGGTCAATACAAAGACTGGAATTAATGAATTTCTTATCAGTCAGACTTTGTAAGAAATGTTAATGTTATTTTGTCCATATAAAAGCTGAGACGTCTTGCCGCTATATAAAACAAGCCTGATTATCAGCTTGTTTTATTACATATGTCCATATAAAAAGGCTTTTGTCCATATCGATTTTGCCCGTTTTTGTGTGTACTAAAACCTTCCTCTACTTTTGCTGCACATTTTAAAACGAACGTATATGAATACATCAAAAAAGTTAGGGTGTCTGATTTTAACATTTTTGTTTATATTACCAGCCAATGCGCAAAAATTACAAACAGGTCTTTTAGTTGGTGGCGGATTAGGTTTTGAGCATAATTTAACGCCTGATTTAAGTCATTCTGATATCTGGCAAGAGAAAGAATATATGCTTGAATATAAATATGAATATCAGTTTGGGGCATCTTTAGGTTATCGTTTTCGAATAGAAAATGGAAAAAATAATCGACTGTTTTATGATATTGACCTTTTGCTGGATGCAAAAGTCTTCAAGAATACGAAATCATATTATTTGGATCATGAGATTGCAAGCCGAGTGACAGCTCATGATGCGAATTTGGCTTTTTCTCTGTCACCTTCTGTTAATTATAAACTGATAAAAGGGTTGTATGCTGGTATTGGAATTGAGCCTACGTGGTATATGGTTCCAACTACTGATGGGAAAAAGTTCGATATTCCCCTCATTTGGAAAGTTGGTTACAATATTAATAATAGAATAGATTTTGCGATTAATTATCGTTTAGGTTTCATAAACGTTGTTGATGATCGAATCTATAAGAAAGGACATATTTCAGATTTGAATTTGTCTATTTTCATCCCATTTACACTCCGTAAATAGCAAAATCTTAATTTCCCGATAGGGGTTTCCTTGATTTTCCTGTCATATAGGTAAAACCTAAAAGACGAAAAGGGAGTTGATATGAAAAGACATTTGTTGTTTCTGTTATTATTGGTTTCAATATCTGTGTCCGCTCAGGTGGAACACGGTGTGTTGGTTGGTGGTGGCGTCGGTTTTTCGATGCATGATAATGAACAATTAGATTGGGACGCATCTGATCTCAAATACAATCATAATTTGAAAGTAAATGGAATGATTGGTTACCGCTTCCGCTTTCTGCCGGAACGTACGTTCTTTTATGATCTGGATGTTACGGTAGGATTCCAGAAAATGAATTCTCATAAGTATTCTCCGTTTTTAGCGGCTGATGGAGATTATGTGGGTCATAGTGATGGTGAAAAGGATTTTAGTGAATTTATCATGCCAGTATCCGTAGCAGCCAGTTGGAATATCAGGTTCTCTAAGAATTGTTATTTTGGGTTGGGCGTTGCTCCGACACTCTATGCCCGCCCGCAAGCCGTCTTTGACTTGCCTGTTTTGGCAAAGTTGGGATGTCGTGCAGGAAGGCATTGCGAGCTGTCGCTTTCCTATCAATACGGTTGCCTGAATACATTAAAGCATTTCAACAACGGACCTGCTTATGGACGCACGGGACGCCTGTCCGATTTTATGTTTTCCGTGTATATCCCGTTTACCATTAAATAACAAAAACTCACATCCTTTGGATAGGGGACTTCTTTGATTTTCCGGTCATAGAGATATAGTCTAACAAATAAAAAGAGAGTTGATATGAAGAAGAGTTTGATGTTTTTATTGTTGAGTTTCGTGTGTTTATCTGTTTCTGCACAAGGTGGAAAAATCAGAAGTGGTGTGATTGGTGGAGTGTCGATGGACTGGTATAATGACAAGACGATTGCCAAAGAGGGGAAAGGATTCAACGTGCCGGATGTGAAACCGACTTTTCATGTGGGTTATCAGTTCCAACTCGAATTGAAACACCGGTTGTCTGTGGATGCAGCTTTGCTTTATGGGCAAAAGCGGGGGGAGATAGCTTCAGTTGGCTATGAAGTGGCACCTGTCAAAGGCTATAAGAGCAAATTCGCAAGAAATTACATCGCGTTGAACGGAGTTGTTAATTATAACTTGATAGGAGGCCTGAAGGTTGGAGCTGGTGTCGAACCTGCGATTCATTTTAAAGAAAATATAATGATTGGGAACAGGATTAAATCGGCATTCGATGTCCCGGTTGTACTCAAGGCTGCCTATGCTTTCAAATACTTCGATCTGGCTTTGATGTATAAACATGGTACGTGCAACGTGATGAAAGGCGTTCCTTATATGAAATACGGGCATACACGTGATTTGCAAGTCTCTATATTTGTACCGATATTCCGCTAATCTCCTACAAGCTGCTACAGCATGATGTGGTTTTGATAAGAAAAGTGTGTTTTTCTGGTTGCAATAATATTGGAAAAGTGTATAATACCTCTTCTATTCCTTTGGGAAGTATTGAAATCAAACATATGTACCCGATGGATTTTGAGGAGTTTCTCATTGCCAATGGTGTTGGTGAATTGGCCCTATCCACTATGCGGACTCAGTTCTTGGAGCGTCAGTCCCTGCCGGATTCCCTGCATGCTAAAATGCTTGACCTGTTTAAGAAATATCTGATTGTTGGCGGATTGCCCGATGCTGTGAAGACATTTGTGGACGAGAAGAATGTAATGGCTATCCGTAAAATACAGGAAGATATTTTGGCCCTTTACGGAGTGGATGCTTCCAAATATGAGAGAGATCATGCTAAATTAAAGATACAGCGTGTATATAGTCTGATCCCGTCCAATTTGGAGAACAAGAAAAAACGTATGGTGGCGAAAGATATCGAAGGGAAGAAAGGAAAGCGGATGACTGATTATGCAGAAGAATTTGATTATCTTATTTCTGCCGGGGTTGCTTTGGAAGTGAAAGCGATCAGTGTGCCCAGCTATCCATTGGTGGAAAATTCTGGTAAGAACCTGCTTAAACTCTATTTGAATGATGTCGGATTGCTTACCGGTTTGTTTTTCAGGAATAATATACAGGCCATTATGCAAGACGTGCAAAGTATTAATTTAGGTTCGGTTTATGAAACGGTTGTAGCGCAAGAATTGTGCGCGCATGGATATAACCTGTATTACTATGATAATAAAAACAATGGAGAAGTGGATTTCTTGATAGACGATACGGATAATCTAAGCGTGATACCTTTAGAGGTTAAATCAGGTAAAGATTACACCGTCCATAGTGCGCTTAATAAACTGTTAAAAGTAGAGACATATAACATCCGCCAAGCTTTTGTCTTGTCCAATGAGCAAAAGGTTTTCGAAAAGAACGGAGTTACTTACATCCCGGTTTATTACATAATGTTTTTTGAACCTGGAACTGAGGTTGTAGGAGAGTTCTAAATTCTTGCTATCTTTGTCTGTCAAAGGAATAAGAATATGGAAGACGAATTTGATATAAGGGACGCGCGGGTGCCGGAAAGCGAACGGGAGTATGAGAATGCGCTCCGGCCGCTTTCGTTTCATGATTTCAGCGGACAGGCCAAGGTGGTCGAGAACCTGAAGATCTTCGTGATGGCGGCTCGGATGCGTAAGGAGGCGCTCGACCATGTGCTGCTGCACGGGCCTCCCGGATTGGGTAAAACGACACTGTCCAATATTATTGCGAACGAACTGGGAGTCGGCTTTAAAGTGACTTCCGGACCGGTGCTCGACAAACCGGGCGATCTGGCGGGGGTGTTGACCTCATTAGAGAAGAATGACGTCCTTTTTATCGATGAGATACACCGGTTAAGCCCGATTGTCGAAGAATATCTCTATTCGGCGATGGAGGATTACCGGATCGATATTATGATCGACAAGGGGCCGAGCGCCCGTTCTATCCAGATCGACCTGGCTCCGTTTACGTTGGTCGGGGCTACGACGCGCAGTGGTTTGCTGACAAGCCCGCTCCGTGCCCGTTTCGGAATCAATATGCACCTCGAATATTACGAGATGGAGACATTGACGAAGATTGTGCTCCGAAGCGCCGATATCCTGAATGTGAAATGCGAGCTGAGTGCCGCCCGCGAGATTGCTTCCCGTAGCCGCGGTACGCCCCGTATCGCCAATGCGCTGTTGCGGCGTGTGCGCGATTTTGCGCAGGTGAAGGGGTCCGGCGAAATCGATAAGGCGATTGCCTGCTATTCGTTAGAGGCGCTCAATATAGACCGTTACGGGCTCGACCAGGTCGACAACAAGCTGTTGACGACCATCATCGACAAGTTCGGTGGCGGTCCGGTGGGGCTGACTACGATCGCGACGGCTCTTGGAGAAGATCCCGGAACGCTGGAAGAGGTCTACGAGCCTTTCCTTATCAAAGAAGGTTTTATTAAGCGTACACCGCGTGGCCGCGAGGTGACAGAACTGGCTTATACGCATTTGGGGCGTAGCAGGGGAAGTGAACAAGGATTCATATTTGATTAAAAAGTTATGGCAGGAGGAATGAAGCGGCTCGCCGGTGAGACCGCGATTTATGGCGTCAGCAGTATTGTCGGGAAGTTCCTGAACTGGATGTTGGTGCCGATGTACACGCGTGTGTTGGCTACAGAAAGCGATTATGGAATCGTGACGAATTTGTACGCCTGGACAGCTTTGCTGATGGTGATTCTTACGTATGGGATGGAAACGGGCTTTTTCCGTTTTATGAACAAGAAGGAGATTAAGCTTCCGATGCGCGTCTATGCGACGACGCTGTTTAGCCTTGCGATGACTTCTGTTTTCTTTATGGTCTTGGTGTTCGGTGCACTGACGCCGATCAGTTATTCGCTGGGCTATGAGGCACATCCGGAATATGTCGGGATGATGGCAGGGATTGTCGCGGTGGATGCCTTTTGCTGTATCCCGTTTGCTTTCCTCCGGTATCAGGGCAGGGCGGTTCGCTTTGCCGGTATCAAGCTGTTTAATATATTCCTGAATATCGCGCTGGTGATATTCTTCCTTATCGCTTGTCCCTGGCTGTACGAGCATGTGCCGGGATTAGTCAGCTGGTTCTATGTGCCGGATTATCAGGTTGGGTATATCTTTATCGCCAATGTAGCGACTTCGGCGGTGACCTTCCTGCTTTTAGTGCCGGATATGGTTCCCGGACTTCGCGAAAAGGCCAGCTTTGTGTTGCTGAAGCAGATGCTGAAGTACTCGTTTCCGATCCTGATCCTGGGGATTGCCGGTATTTTCAACCAGACGGCGGATAAGATTCTCTTTCCTTTTCTGTTTGAAGATAAGGACTATGCAAATACCCAACTCGGGATTTACGGTGCCTGTTTCAAGGTGGCTGTGGTGATGGTGATGTTTATCCAGGCGTTCCGTTATGCTTACGAGCCGTTTATCTTTGCCAAGAATAAGAGCGACGATAATACGAGGGCCTATTCGGAGGCGATGAAGTATTTCATCATCTTCTCCCTGATTATCTTCCTGGGGGTGATGTATTACCTGGATATACTGAAATATATTGTGCCGGTGGAATATTATCCCGGGCTCCGGGTGGTTCCCATCGTGATGCTGGGCGAGTTCTTCTTCGGCATCTATTTCAACCTGTCCTTCTGGTATAAACTGATTGACCAGACACAGTGGGGGGCTTATTTCTCTACGATCGGCTGTGTGGTGACGGTCTTGATAATCGTGCTGCTGGCCCCTACATTCGGCTATATGGCTTGTGCGTGGGCCTCTTTTGCCAGTAACCTGCTGATGATGATACTCTCTTATGTCATCGGGCAGAAGAAGTTTCCGATCCAATATGACTTGAAATCGGTTGCTGTCTACGGCGTGTTGGCGGTTGCATTCTATGCCGCCGGGATGTTGCCCCGGATCGATTCGGAACTCCTCCGTCTGGGCTATCGTACGGTTCTGCTCCTGATCTTCCTCGCCATTATCGTGAAACGCGATTTGCCGTTAAGCGAATTGCCTTATATCGGAAAGCGATTTGCATCTAAGAAATAGTGAACCGCCTTGTTCCCGCGCTCCGACGCGGGATCGCAAAACAGCCTGCCGCATCCTAAATCATCATTTACAAGTTTTGATAAAGCCTGTTCTTCTGCGATCCCGCGTCGGAGCGCGGGAACAGGATAGTTCAGTTCTGTCAAATTATGAACCCTTTGTTATTTGTAGGGATTTACCGGCAACCGTAATATGAAGCGGGCGCCGCCAGTGTAATCGGTGTCCAGGTTGAGGCTGCCGTTGAGCCGTTGGGTGATCAGGCGGCAGAGGTAGAGCCCCAGGCCTGAGCCGGGAATGAAATCATCGTTTTTGGTGAAACGCTCGAATATCCATTCGCTTTTGTCGAGGGGGATTCCGCAACCGGTGTCCGTAACGGTGATACACATTGTTTTTCCGTCGTCTTCCGTTTGATAAGAGAGGGTGATGCTGCCTCGTTCCGTGAACTTATTAGCATTGTTCAACAGGTGGGAGATGATGAGGCCGAAATGGCTCGGGTCCGAATAAATCAGGTCGTTATTCTTGTCTCCTTCAATCCGGTAATCGATATCCGGTTTTTGATGTAATTTCTTCAACCGGTCCATTTCATGGTGGCAAAGCAGGTCGATATGGGTCGGTTCCAGCGGAAGGACATCATTGCTGCTATCCAGCTGGGCGATAACCAATATATCATCCATCATGGATGTGATGTTATTGCAGTTCGTGAAGATGATCTTGCTGAATTCCTTTTTGTCCTCGGGGCTGATGCCCTCGCTGGTGATCAGCTCGGCAAAGCCGTTGATCGCATTCAGCGGTGTGCGTACTTCGTGGCACATGTTTTTAATAAAGGCATTCTTCATCCGTTCGCTTTCCTGTGCCTTTTCGCTGGCGATGACCACCAACCGGTTCGATTCCTGGAGTTCTTTGTAAAGAGATTTGATCTTACCCAACCGGAAGAAAATATAGATTCCGACACTGATCGCCAGGATAAGCAAAGCGAGGAACAGATAAAGCTGGCTCTGGCTTTTGTGCAGTTCCACTTCCAGCGCCTTTTTCTCTATCACTAACTCGTCTACATTTTTCTTGATCTCGAGGTCTTCCACTTTGTTTTCCATACTTTTGGTACGGGCGGAATCCAGCAGTACGGTATATTCTTTATAAGCCTCATAAGCTTCTTTATACCGGTGCAGGCTGTCGAGGCAGTCTATTTTGTCTTTTAACGACAGGACGATATTTTCGCTCAAGTCAAACGGGAAATCACCATCGCGGAAATAGTGGATGACCGAGTCGTTATAGTCGATGGCTTTTTGGTAGTCCTGTATCGACTTATAGTAGTTGAGCGACGTAAAATAACGGTCGTATTCGGCGGAAAATGCGGCATCTTCAGGATATTTCTTATTCAGATTGATAAAGATGTTGAAATAGTAGGTCGCCATATCTTTTCCGACGGTTTCTGCCGAAGTAGCCAGGGTCGAGTAGGCATTCAGCAGGTGGCGTTTACTTGTGTACGGACGCTTTTTCATCTCTTTTGTTTCCGCATATTCCTTTTGCATATTCAGATAGCGAAGGGAGGCTTTTGCTCGGTCTTCCGGGGCTGCTTCCATCAGGCTCAATATATTAAATGCGTTCAGGCGGAACAGAAACGAATAGTTGAGCGGGATATTATCTGATATCTTAATCAGATTGTTGAAGTGCTGGCAGACCTCTTTGTAAATGGCATCCTGGTTTTTCGGGTCGACGGTTGCTGTTTGCCATGCCGAGGGTGTAATAGATCGACATCTTTTCGAGTACGGGTATATTCTTCTCCGTTTCCAGCCGCAGGCGGTATTTCTCGATCAGCTTCATGCGGTCTTCGCCTTTCGTATAATAGATGACGCGTACGTCCATGATTGTCTTCATATAGGTGACCAGGAAATCGCGGGCTTTTCCCTTTAGCTCGCGTTCGGCCTCCGCCAGATAGACGTTTGCACTGTCTTTTACGTCGTTGTTTACGTAATAGCGTAGAATCTCCGTTAAAGCCGCTTCCTTATGATAGTCGTCATTTTCGGTCAGAGCCAGATGGTACAATTGTTTGGCATAGTCCACTTGTTCCTCCTGGCGGGAAATATCCATCAGGTTCGTCATGGTTTCCAGCTTCTGCTGAGGGGATAAAGCGGTTTGCAAAGCATTTATCAAAGAGTCTTTAACCGCAGTATTCGCTGTGGAAACAAGAGGGAAAAACAGGAGATATAGGAGAATAATGCGGTGTTTCATCTTGTCTTATGAGGGATTTATTTCATTTTACTTACGTGTTTGTATATTTGTTGTCCGCAAATTTAACTGAAAATCAACAATTATCCAGATATTTCCACTACTTATTTTATGTTCACTTCTCTTATTTTTTATTTCTGGATACTATTTCTATCTTTGTGCGATTATTGAATGTGTTAGCTTTTACCAATCATTTAATGGGGCGTTTTGTTACCACAACATTGATTTAATAGGATGGAAAAAGGATTGTTGCACAAGCAAATTAGGGACTTCTTTGTCCGTAATTTCGATGTCCGCCAGGAAAAAGAAGATGAGCTCGAGACCATCGAGTCCATCCGCAAAGGCATAGAATTTAAGGGAACGAATCTCTGGGTCCTTATCTTCGCCACGTTTGTCGCCTCGTTAGGGTTGAACACGAACTCGACGGCGGTGATCATCGGTGCGATGTTGATCTCTCCGTTGATGGGACCTATTATGGGCTTCGGCCTGGGGTTGGGAATATCCGATTTCGAGCTGATCAAACGCTCTTTTCGCAATTTCGCCACGGCAACGGTGTTCAGTGTGATTACTTCCACGCTCTTTTTCCTGATTTCTCCGATCAGTGAGGCGCAGAGTGAATTGCTGGCTCGTACGCAGCCGACGGTCTACGACGTTCTGATCGCTTTCTTCGGCGGTCTGGCGGGGATTGTGGCGAGTTCGACCAAGAGCAAAGGGAATGTGATCCCCGGTGTGGCTATCGCTACGGCCTTGATGCCGCCGCTCTGTACGGCCGGTTTCGGGTTGGCAAGCGGCAACCTGTATTATTTCTTCGGCGCTTTTTACCTCTATTTTATCAATACGGTGTTTATCAGCTTGGCGACCTACTTGGTGGTGCGCCTGTTGAAGTATCCGAAGAAAGTGTTCCTCGACAAGCAACGCGAGAAGATCGTAACGCGCTATGTCGGCGTGATCGTCTTCTTTACGATCGTGCCGAGTCTTTTCCTGAGCTACAACCTGATCCGCGCCAGTTATTTTAACGACCGGGTCCGTATGTTCGTCACCGAAGAATTGAGCTTCCCCAATACGCAGATACTGAACAAGACGATTACCGACACCAGCGACAAGAAAGAGGTGAAAGTAGTCCTGATCGGCGAGACAGTGCCTGAAACGATGATCACAAATGCCCGTGCAAAGATGCCGAAATACGGTCTGAAAAATGTAGACCTTGTCGTGCAGCAGGGATTCGGGCAGGAAGCTACCGATATTAACGAGTTGAAAAGCCTGCTGATGCAGGATCTGTATAAGAACAACGAAGAAGTACTCCGTGCGCAGGCAGTGCAGATCGATTCACTGAAACGTGACCTGAACAGGTATCATACTTATAACCATCTCACGGTCGATCTGATGCCCGAGATGAAAGTGCTTTTCCCATACGTCGAGGAAGCTTCCTGTGCACGAACTTATCTGATGGCTGCGGATAGTGCCAAACCCGATACCGTTCTGTTAGTCTATCTGAAGAGTAAGGAAAAGGTACTCGAGGCGGAGCAGAAAAAGATTAAGGAGTGGCTTGCCGCCCGTGTGGAACAAAAGAAAATCAAATTAATAATTGAATAATAAATAAAGAATGAGTTTTATGAAGAAGTTGTGGGCTGTGTTATTGATTCTCGTTATCTCAGGCCAAGTATTTGCCGACGAGGGCATGTGGGTTCTGAAAGAGTTGAATAAACAAAACCTGGAAAGAATGAAGGAGTTGGGATTTACTCCGTCTTACGAACAGTTGTACAGTGAAACTGACCCTTGTGTTGCCAATGCCGTTGTCATCTTCGGAGGAGGATGTACGGGTATTACCGTCTCGAACGAAGGACTGGTCTTCACCAACCACCATTGCGGTTTCGGTTCGATCCAGCAGTTGAGCAGTGTGGAACATGATTACCTGAAAGACGGTTTCGTTTCCCAGAGTAAAGAAGAAGAGTTGCCGGTTCCGGGCCTGACCGTCCGTTACCTGCGTGAGACGGTGGACGTGAGCGACCGCATCAATTCGCAGATCGGCGATATCAAGGAAGAACACCTGCGCCTGGCTGCCGCCGACTCGATCGGGCAGGCGATAGCCGACTCGGTAGGGAATACGGAATTCCTGTCTGCCGACGTGATCCCTTTCTATAATAATAACAAGTATTTCCTGATCGTTTACGATGTCTACAACGACGTCCGCATGGTATTCGCCCCGCCCAGCTCGGTGGGCAAGTTCGGTGGCGATACGGACAACTGGATGTGGCCGCGTCATACGGGCGACTTCTCCGTCTTCCGCGTATATGCCGATGCCGACAACAAACCGGCAGCCTATAGCAAGGACAATAAACCCTATCAGCCGAAATACGTGGCCGAAGTCTCCCTGCAAGGTTACCAGGACAAGGATTACGCCATGACGATCGGTTTCCCCGGCAGCACGGACCGCTACCTCTGTTCATGGGGCGTCGAGCAGCGCATCGAGGACAGCAACAAGCCCCGTATCGAAGTGCGCGGCATCAAGCAGGCGATCTGGAAAGACGCGATGCTGAAGAGCGACGAAGTCCGTATCAAATACGCCTCCAAATATGCCGGCAGCTCCAACTACTGGAAGAACTCGATCGGTATGAACAAAGGCCTTGCCAACCTGAAGGTGATCGACCGCAAGCGCGAGGAAGAAGCCGCTTTCGCTGCCTGGGTGGCACAGGATGAGAAACGCAAGGAAGTCTATGGCGACGTCCTGAACCTCTTGGAAAAAGGATATACCTCTTCCAGCGAATATAAGAAGATCTCCACCTACTTAGGTGAAGCTTTCCTGAGCGGCGCCGAGATTGTCAAACTGGCCCGCATGATCCAGAGTGTGGATGTGAAAGGCTCTACCCCCGAAGAGATCGACGTCTTCCTGGAAGACAACATCAAGTCGTTCTTCAAGGACTACGACGCAAGTCTCGACCAGAAGGTGCTGGCCGCCATGATGCAGGTAGCCAAAGAGCGTGTCCCGGCCGAAAACCTCCCGGACATCTACAAGAAGATCGACAAGAAATACAAAGGCGATTACAAGAAGTATGCCGCCGACCTGTTCAAGAAGACCTCTATCCTGTCGTACGACAATATCGCCGAAATGCTGAAAGATCAGAAGAAATATGCGAAACTGAAGAAAGACCCGGCCGCCGAATTGAGCCTGTCCGTCCTGATTTCCCTCTTCGAATTGCAGCAGCTCACAGGCAATTCCTATTACGACATCGCCAAAGGCGAACGCCTCTATTTCGCCGGCCTGAAAGAGATGTATCCTGAAAAGGCTCTTTCTTCG
The DNA here is from genome assembly GCF_003477465.1 of Parabacteroides sp. AF48-14. NCBI lineage: Bacteria > Pseudomonadati > Bacteroidota > Bacteroidia > Bacteroidales > Tannerellaceae > Parabacteroides > Parabacteroides sp. AF48-14. Next base: position 18,879 of record NZ_QUDI01000052.1, on the reverse strand, counting down.
GATGCCAACTTCACGATGCGCGTAAGCTACGGCTCTGTTGGCGGCTATCGTCCGTACGACGCAGCTTGGTATAACTATTATACGACCGAAAAAGGTATCTTTGAAAAAGAGAACCCGGAGAGCGACGAGTTCTGGGTACAACCGGAAATCCTCGACCTGATCCGCAGCAAAGACTTCGGCCAGTATGCCAATAAGGACGGCGAATTGCAGCTTTGCTTCCTTTCCAACAACGACATCACCGGCGGTAACTCCGGCAGCCCGGTGTTCGACAAGAACGCCCGCCTGATCGGCCTCGCCTTCGACGGCAACTGGGAAGCCATGAGCGGCGACATCGCCTTCGAACCGGACCTCCAGCGCACGATCAGCGTAGACATCCGCTACGTCCTGTACATGATCGACAAATGGGGAAAATGCCCGCGGTTGATCGAGGAGCTGAAGTTGGTGAAATAAGAAAGATTAGTATCGTATAGATAAGAGAAAAGGGGAACAGCGTGAACGCTATTTCCCTTTTTTTACCGGGCATTATGGCTGGTTTGTGTTTACAGGTACATACAGCACCGCTTTCCCGTACCCCAGCTTCTTTATTTTGCCGATCTCGATCAGCTCTTTCAGGTCACGTATGGCGGTATTACGGTTACATTCATTCAGGCGCATGTATTGTGCAGCCGTATAATATTCCTTTTCCTTTAGCGCCATCAACATACGGCCTTTCCGTTGTTCCGGGGAATAGCTGGTGGCACGGGCATCGGTATCCCGTTCCAGATCAAGAGCTTTCAGTTGGTTTTTCAGTCTTTTACACCCTCTGAAATGAATGTTTCCGAAATGCACGGACCAGGAGCGCAGCTCCTTCTTATCCATGACCGGGCGGCATTTCAATGAAAGGGAAAAGGACCCCAGATCATCCAATTCGACAGTGTAGCCCTGCCGCAGGTTCCGGGAAATGATTTTTGCCAGTGCATCCAACATCCCTTTTGTAGTGCCTGTGGAGTAGCCGCTGCTATCGGCTATTTCTTCCGCGATTTCCTGTGTACGGACCGTACCTTTCGGGACGATTCGGGCGTGTAGCGGTTGTTTCTTTCCGTCGCCCTTAGGGTTCGGGTTCTCATATAAAGCGTATTTAGCTCCCATAATAGCTGTTTTTAAGTGATAACTTCTCTCTTCTATTGCATGTCACTGCCGTGTTCCTTTCATGTCACAGTCGTACTCCTTCTATGTTACAACCGTATTCTTTCTGTTTCATAACTGTGACATGAATACCGGATGGATGCAAATGTACAACATATTCCGTATGAACCACTCTATTCGCCGGGTTGTTTTTTATTCGCGGCAGGTAAAATGCATTGAGAGTGCTTATGGTTTGTACTCAATCATATTGTTCTTGATTTTAACAGGGCAGTTGTGCTTCTTTACCATATCTTCCTTCAGTTTTTCAATAGTCCGGTCGGTTTGGGGAACACGGGAACTGACGATAAAGGCTTTCCGCAGGGATATATTTGTCATTATGCCTTCCCGAATAAAGGTCTGGAGCGTTGTAATGATTTGGTTGATCGCCTTGCTTAAGTCTTTTCCTTTCAATTCGACGAAATAGGCTTCCCGTTTTTCTTGTTTGAGATCGGGATTATAGAAAAAGAAATAGTCGCATTTCTCTGTCGTCTGTTCGTAAATAAGAGCGCCGTCCACCTTTATTTTCTCCACTTTATTCCAGTCATCAGTGACCAGGACGAACTTGCGTCCGTTTTCTTGTGCAGACAACCGGATTCCCGATTTGCACCGGCAGGTACAGGCTGGCAGTCGTTCAAGTAAGCTTTTTCCTAAAGGTTTTGAGTCAAAGCATTTACATTTACTCATGATACTTTATTTCTAAAAGTGAATCGTATATGTCGGAAAGTTCGGCGGAGACATTATCCATTTCGTTAACGCCGATCGTATGGTATTCCGGATCCAGGATATTCCGGGAGGTTCCGTTTGCATTTATAAACAGGCAGGTGAGGTCGTCATAATCGATCCATCTGTCTTCCGGTACGAGTTTCTTTACTTCAGCCGCTTTTGCTTCGCTTTCTTTTGCGATGTTTCCGGCTTGCAGTAAGTTCTGGAGGGTGCTCATTACGTAAGGGCTATGGGTGGTGATGAATATTTTAACATGATTCTGCTTAGCCCTCCGGATAATATATTCGATGAGGTCTTTCTGGACTTTTGTGTATAAGTTCAGTTCCGGTTCTTCAATGATTAATAAGTTCTGGCTTAATAAAGAATAATCGAATACGGATAGCATAGGAATTAATGCTTGAAGCCCGCTGGAGGCTTGGGAGAGGTCGACTTCGTCGCCGCTACCGAGTATAAAGCCGTCGTTCCCTTTTTTATTATCGAAAAGAACGAGAATATTGAGGAAGTCGATCACGTAATGATCGTTCTCTCTTTTTGCAAGGCTATATAGATTAGCGAACTTCTTGAGACTGATCGGCAGGTTGATTTCTTTGTCATAAAAACTATAGATAGCTTGTGATAGCGTGGACATTAGTATTCGTTCTGCCGGGATGTAAATTGAGGATTCACCTCTGTACATGAAGTTAATAAGTTTAGCATATAACGAATAAAATTGATGTCTTAAGAAAAAATCTTCTCCCTGTATTTGCTCGATAGCATTTAATTGTCCTTCGTAGAATGCTTTCAAATCTTCATCGAAGTTTTCAATAACTGATAAAATGCGTGATTTGTAAAAAGATTTTTCTTCAGATAAAGGTAATGACAGGTTATTCCATTCTTTTATGCTTTTCGCATAAGGATAATCTGTCTGTACCCCTTCTTTACAGATCGTCCAATGATAAGGCTCTTTTTCATACCGGATATATGTGTCCTCTTTGAATTCGAAATCAATATTGTATGTCTTCAATAAAGATATAAACGGTGACAGATCATCCCCTGGTCCGATACAATAAAACTCCATGCTGTTGAATATTGCCAGCAGTTTAGCGATAGTACTTTTACCGCTGGAAGTGTGGCCGATAAGGACACAGATATCTTTAATGTCTATCTCTGCCTGCTGGATGGGGCCGAAGTCTTTTATTCTAATCTTTTCCATATGATGGGATATGTCGGTTCGTGCAAATATAGGTATTTTCTTGTATCTTTAGCCTGAGTATATGCTGGTTTTGAAGTATTGTAGTAGACATTGAACGGAAAATCGCTACTTTTGCAGGAAAGTAATATGAAATACATATCATGAAAACATTTAATAACCTGATCATCGGTGCCGGCCTTCTGGCTGCCGTTTCTCCTGCACGGGCAGAGGATAAAGAGACGCCTGCCGAACGGCCGAATATCCTCTTTATCCTTTCCGACGACCATACTTCGCAGGCGTGGGGAATATATGGGGGAATCCTGAGCGAATATGTAAAGAATGAGAATATACGACGGCTGGCTGCCGAGGGCTGTGTGCTGGACAATTGCTTCTGCACAAACTCGATCTCTGCGCCCAGTCGCGCCGCCATACTGACGGGCGCTTACAGCCATCATAACGGAGTCTACACCCTTGAGGACGGCCTTGACCCGATGACCGATAATATCGCCAAGCAGATGCAGCAAGGTGGCTACCAGACTGCGCTGATCGGCAAATGGCATCTGAAACGGCAGCCCTCCGGTTTCGATTACTTCAGTGTCTTTCACGATCAAGGCGAGTATTGGGACCCGCTTTTCAAGACTGCCGACGGCTGGGTGGACGATGACCAGGGAAAGAGCGGTAAGCCGGAGAAAGGCTTTTCGACCGACCTGGTGACCGACAAGACGATCCAGTGGATCCGTTCGCGCGAGAAGGACCGTCCCTTTATGATGTGCTGCCATTTCAAGGCGACGCACGAGCCTTGGGATTTCCCTGAACGGTTAGCGCATCTTTATGATGACGTTACGTTCCCCGAACCGGCCAATATGATGGAGTTCGGACCGGAGAAATCCGGCCGTACCTTCCCCGGGCAACAGCTCGAGAATATGGCGTGGCGCTGGGAGACGGCTTCGAAAGACCCTGCTTCGTGGTGGTGCCAATATCCCGAATTGCCGTTCTCCATCCAGGGGATGGGGAAGGAGGAGGCCCGTCGGAAGACTTATCAGAAGATGATCCGGGATTACTTGCGCTGCGGGGCCGCCATCGACGATAACATCGGCCGTCTGCTCCGTTTCCTCGACGAAGAGGGGTTGTCACGGAATACGATCGTGGTTTATGTCTCCGACCAGGGTTATTTCCTCGGTGAGCACGGCTTCTTCGATAAACGCATGATGTTCGAGGAGCCGTTGCATATGCCTTTCGTGATCCGTTATCCGAAAGAAATCCCTGCCGGGACGCACAATGGCGATATCATCCTCAACACCGATTTTGCCTCTACGCTGGCGGACTATGCCGGAGTGAACGCCCCGTCCTGCAGCGAAGGCCGCAGCTTCCGCGACAACCTGAAAGGCGAGACTCCGCGTGACTGGCGCCAGTCTATGTACTATCGTTATTGGACGCATCACAAGATCCGCCCGGCGCACATGGGTATCCGTAACCACCGCTACAAGCTGATGTTCCTTTATGGTGATCCGTTGAACGCGACCGGTTCGGATAAAGCACCCGTCACTCCCTCCTGGGAATTTTATGACCTTCTGTCCGATCCCCACGAAGATCACAACGTCTACAATTCCCCCGCCTACGCCGGCGAGATCGAGCGGATGAAACGCGAACTTTTGCAACTCCGCCGCGAGGTTGGCGATACGGACGAGGCAACGCCCCGGATGCAGGAGATTATAGATGGGTATTACTGGTAAGTAACAAGCTCATCCTTTCTTCATCTTCTTGTACTCCCTCGGCGGCATTCCCATCACCTTGCTGAAGAGGCGGGAGAAGTAGTAGGTGTCCTCGATCCCGATCTTATAGCAGACCTGGTTGATCTTCATATCCGTGAAGTCTAACAGTTGGCAAGCCTGCTGGATTTTCAGCTGGTTGAAGTAGGCGAGTGGGGCATAGCCTGTCCGCTGGCTGAACAGGGCGGAGAAATGGGAGGCGGAATAGCCCGTGTGGTCGGCGATCTTCTGCAAGGTCAGCCGCTTTTCGATGTTTTCCTTCATGAAATGGATGGCAGCCGTGACGATGTCGTTCTTCTCCGTTTCGTTGTGGGCGGCATCCCGGTATTGTTGCAGGTAGCGGAGTGTCCCGAGATAGTGGTAGAAGATGGAGCTGGCGTATAGCAGGTTCTCGTGGCTGTAACCCATTTCGAGTGTCCGGAATATCTCTTCGAACATGTCGATTCGGTTGCTGATGCGCGAGTGTACGCCTGGCTTGACTTCTACCGGGCGGGTATATTGCCGCGCAAAGTGGGAAGCCAGTTTCCCCTTGAAATGTATCCAGTAGATTGTCCAGGGATCTGCTTCATTTGCTCCGTAGGCATGCGGTTTTCCTGCCGGCAGTATGAAGTATTGGTTGGCGGTCACGGAGTGTTCCTGCCCTTCCGTCCGGTACCAACCGGAACCTTCCGTGCAGTAAATAAAGACAAATTGGGAGATCGGTTCTTCCCGTTCCCGGAAATGGTGCAAGGCTTTCGGGTAATATCCGATGTCGGTGATGTGCAGGATGGAAGAGATTGGGTCTTCTTCCATGTCATGGATAATGGATTGGGGAAGGACAAGTGCCCGTTCACCGCTGAAACCGTCTTTTCTTTTGATCATGGCTGATAGATTTAAGAATACTGCAAACTTACGATTAAAATCGGAAGATTGTCCATTGTTATAGACTTTTTATCTATTTTCCGTTTATACGGAAGTTCTTTACTTTGCATCATATCTTAATAATTCAATATTAGTAGATAAATGATGATTTAACGATGTCAGGATAACGGCCTCGTAGGGGTGGGTTCCAAACCCGGCCAAAAGCCCTGTAAGGGCGACAGATCATAGCCCAAGGCGTGAGCCTTGGGTTTAAACAGAACTACCTCCTGTCTTCGAGCCCTGTAAGGGCGATACATTGTGACACAGGATGTCACGGTGCCGCCCTTACAGGGCTAAGAGGGGGAGGGGGACGTTTCCTTAACCCAAGGCTCACGCCTTGGGCTGAGATCTGCCGGGCTTACAGCCCTAAGACAATGTCGCTAAATCACCATTTACCGCAGGTAACTTAATAACTGATTATCATGAAGCAAACGACAGCCTATTTATTACTGATCTGCCTCGTCTCGGCGATGGGGGGACTGCTGTTCGGTTACGACTGGGTCGTGATCGGAGGAGCTAAAATCTTTTATGAACCCTTTTTCCATCTGGAAGGTTCGGCCGCTCTGCGCGGGTGGGCGATGAGCAGTGCGTTGATCGGTTGCCTGGCGGGTGCTTTGCTGTCCGGCGCGTGGAGCGATCGCTACGGGCGCAAGAAGATGCTCATTGCGGCATCCTTCCTTTTTGTCGCTTCGGCTGTGGGGACAGGGGCGGTGGACAGTTTCTTCTGGTTTGTCGTTTATCGCATTATAGGAGGTTTCGGTATCGGTATTGCCTCGAATGTCTCTCCGGTCTATATAGCCGAGGTGTCTCCTGCTTCCGTTCGTGGAAAGTTCGTTTCCCTCAACCAGTTGACGATCGTGTTAGGTATCCTGATGGCGCAGTTGGCAAACTGGCAGATCGGGGAGTACTTTACTGCCGGCGGGGAAACATTGAGCGCCGGGAGTATCGAATGGGCCTGGCGTTGGATGTTCTGGGCCGAACTGATCCCGGCAGGATTATTCTTCATCCTCTCTTTCGTGATTCCCGAAAGCCCCCGGTGGCTGGCTACGACCGGACGGACAGCCGAGGCCGGAAAAATCCTGGGGCGTGTGGGCGGAACGGAATATGCCCGGCAGACGCTTTCCGAACTGGGACAGTTGAACGGAGATAAGAAAGAAAAAGCCAACTGGGGAGCCTTGCTTCAACCCGGTGTGCGCAGTGTGTTGGTGATCGGGATTGTCCTGGCCGTTTTCCAACAATGGTGCGGTATCAATGTGATCTTCAATTATGCGCACGAGATATTCTCGGCTGCCGGTTATGCCGTGTCGGATGTCCTGATGAATATCGTGGTGACGGGTGTGACGAATGTGGTCTTTACGTTTGTTGCGATCTATACGGTGGACAAATGGGGACGGCGTACGCTGATGTTTGTCGGCTCGGCAGGCTTGGCGTTGATTTATGCGATTCTGGGGACTTGCTATTTCTTAGGTATAAGCGGCTGGCCGATGCTGTTGCTGGTCGTGCTGGCGATCGCCTGCTATGCGATGTCGCTGGCTCCGGTGGTCTGGGTAGTCCTTTCCGAGATATTCCCGGTCCGCATACGTGGTATGGCGATGGCGCTCTCCACCTTTTTCCTCTGGGTGGCCTGCTTCCTGCTTACCTATACCTTCCCGCTTTTGAATGAGGCGGTCGGCGCCTCGGGTACGTTCTGGCTGTATGGCGGGATCTGTCTGGCAGGCTTCCTCTTTATACGGGCACGGCTTCCGGAAACCAAAGGAAAGACATTGGAAGAACTTGAAAAAGAATTAACGAAATAACTTTAGAATATGGCAGAGAATGTAAAAGTCTGGGAAGAAGATATTCTTCTCCCTACCTATGGCATCGGTAAACCTGAAAAGAACCCGATGTTCCTGGAAAAACGTGTTTACCAGGGAAGCAGCGGGGTGGTATATCCGTATCCCGTGATTGAAAAGATTGAAGATACCTGCGAAGATAAGTCTTATCATGCGGTCTATCTGGAGAATGAATATATAAAGGTGATGATCCTGCCTGAATTGGGCGGACGTGTGCAGATGGCATACGATAAGATCAAGGAGCGCCATTTCATCTACTACAACCATGTGATCAAACCGGCTCTGGTCGGCCTGACAGGTCCTTGGATCTCCGGCGGCATCGAGTTCAACTGGCCGCAGCATCACCGCCCCAGCACCTTCCTCCCGGTGGACTATTCGATCGAGAAACGCCCCGACGGCAGTGTGGTGGTCTGGGTGAGCGAACGGGAACGGATGTTCCACCAGAAGGGGATGGCGGGCTTTACCCTGCGTCCGGGACGCGCCGTGCTGGAGATACAGGGCAAGGTTTATAATCCGACTCCCCTGCCGCAGACATTTCTCTGGTGGGCGAATCCGGCGGTGGCGGTCAACGAACATTACCAGTCTGTCTTTCCGGGCGATGTGAATGCCGTGTTCGATCATGGCAAACGTGATGTTTCCCGTTATCCGATTGCGACCGGAACCTATTATAAGATGGATTATTCGGCGGGTGTCGATATCTCCCGTTATAAGAATATTCCGGTGCCCACTTCCTACATGGCTATCCGTTCCAGGTATAATTTCGTCGGCGGTTACGAGAACGATACCCGTGCCGGCGTCTTGCATGTCGCAAACCATCATATCTCTCCGGGTAAAAAGCAATGGACTTGGGGAAACGGTGATTTCGGGCAGGCCTGGGACCGCAACCTGACGGATGCCGACGGCCCTTATATCGAGCTGATGACCGGTGTCTATACCGACAACCAGCCCGATTTTACCTGGCTGCAACCGTATGAAGAAAAGACTTTCACGCAGTATTTTATGCCCTACCGGGAATTAGGTGTTGTCAAGAATGCCTCTTCCGACCTGCTGATGAATATCGAACCGGAAGGAGAGGTGTCGCGTTTGAAGATATTTGCCACTTCTGCACAGAAAGGGTTGCATATCGTGGTGACAAAAGAGGGAGAGCCGGCGCTGGACATCGTCTGTGACATCACCCCTGAAACAATCTTGGAGGAAGAAGTACCGGTCAGAGACCTAACAGGCATAAAGGTGTCGGTTTATAGTCCCGGAGGGAAACTCCTTCTCGGCTGGGAACCCGAACCCGATGAGATCAAGGAAGTACCCGAACCGGCTAAAGCGGCTCTCGATCCGAAAGAGATCCGGACGACGGAGCAGCTGTATCTGACCGGACTTCACCTCGAACAATATCGCCACGCGACATATTCCGCCACCGATTACTATGAAGAGGCGCTCCGCCGTGATCCGGACGATGTGCGGAATAACAATGCGATGGGCCTGTGGCTGATCCGTAAGGGGCAGTTTTCCAAAGCCGAACCCTATTTGCGCCGGGCGGTGAAGACGCTGACCGAAAGGAATCCGAACCCCTATGACGGTGAACCGTTGTATAATCTCGGGCTCTCCCTGAAATATCAGGGTAAAACGGAAGAAGCGTACGACTATTTCTATAAGGCTTGCTGGAATGCCGCCTGGCAGGATGCCGGCTATTATTCGTTGGCACAACTCTCCGCCGCAAAAGGAAACTGGGAAGATGCGCTATATGAAATAGATAAATCCCTGCTCCGTAACTGGCATAACTTGCGTGGACGTCATCTGAAAGCGATTGTTCTCCGTCATCTCGGACGTACCGATGAAGCGCTCGCTCTGATCCGCGAATCGCTAACCATCGACCGGTTTAATTTCGGTTGTAGCTTTGAAGAATATTTGCTGACGGAGAAGAAAGAGGTCCTGGACGATCTGGTGCTCCGGATGCGTCGGGAAGGTCATAATTATGAGGAACTGGCCCTCGATTATGCTTCTGCCGGCTGCTGGAATGAAGCCTTGAAGGTGGTTGAGGTGGCTTGCGAAGCGGTTACAACGGGACGGACCATGCTCTACTATTACAAGAGTTGGTTCCTGCTGGTGTCGGGCCGGATGAGAGAGGCGGAAATGGCAATTTGTATCGCCGAACATCAGCCGGCCGACTGCTGTTTCCCGAATGTTTTGGAAGCGATTCTTGCTCTTCAGGCTGTGGTCCGTTTTGCAGAATTTACTCCCAAAGCCTATTATTATCTGGGTAACCTGTGGTACGACAAACGGCAGTATGCCGAAGCTATAGCTGCATGGGAAAAGTCGATAGAGCAGGACGATACCTTCCCGACAGTCCTCCGCAACTTGTCCCTGGCATATTTCAATAAGCTGGGCAAACAACAGGAGGCGGTCGCTTTGCTCGAAAGAGCCTTTAAACTGGATATACGGGATGCCCGTATCCTGATGGAATGCGACCAGCTGTATAAGCGCCTGAACCGTCCTCATGCCGATCGTCTGGCCATATTGGATAAAGTCAAGGAGACGGCTTTTTCCCGCGACGACCTCTATCTGGAATACGTCACCCTGCTCAACCAGTCGGGACGCTACGAAGAGGCGATCCGCATGATCGACGCCCGCCGTTTCCATCCCTGGGAAGGTGGAGAGGGGAAAATCCCTGCGCAATACCAACTGGCGCGTGTCGAACTGGTGAAAGCCTGCCTGAAAGCCGGAGAGAACGAAAAAGCATTGGCACTGATCGAGGAATGCTTCGTCTATCCCCATAATTTGGGAGAAGGTAAATTGTATGGAGCCCAGGAGAATGATTTCAATTATTATAAAGCCTGCGCCCTGCAAGCATTGGGACGTGAGGCGGAAGCGCATGACCTGTTCCTGGCCGCAAGCGTCGGCAATAGCCAGCCGGCAGCCGCCATGTATTACAACGACCAGAAGCCGGATAAGATTTTCTACCAGGGATTGGCGCTCCGCAAGCTTGGACGCGAGGAGGAGGCCCGCAGCCGTTTCAACCGCCTGATCGATTTTGGGGAAAAGCACCTGTTCGACACCTTCAAGATGGATTATTTCGCCGTCTCCCTTCCGGATCTCCAGATTTGGGAAGACGATATGGACAAGAAGAACCGCATCCACTGCAACTACCTGATGGGCCTTGGCCACCTCGGTCTCGGCCATCCGGAAAAGGCAGAAACCTATTTCAGCATCGCCGCCGAAATGGACAACAACCACCAGGGAGTACAGATCCATCGGCAGATGATAGGAACGGTATAAACAAATATATCAATCACTTAAACAGATAAGATTATGAAACTGCGGAATAGCGTGTTGTTCCTGATGTCGATAGGATTGCTTTCCTTGATGTCTTGCCGGAGGGTTCCGGCCGAACTGTCTTTGGCGGGTGAGTGGCAATTTGCTTTGGACCCGGAAGATATAGGTGTGAAACAGGAATGGCAGAATAAAGAATTGGGAGAAACGCTCTGCCTGCCGGGTTCCTTGCAGGAACAAGGGAAGGGGGAAGATGTCAGCCTGGACACGAAATGGACGGGACAGATTGTCGACAGCTCCTGGTATAAGGCCCCCGAATATGCCAAGTACCGCCAGGCAGGTAATATCAAAGTCCCTTTCTGGCTGAATCCGGATAAGCATTATGTGGGTGCCGCCTGGTATCGGAAGAAAGTGAATGTCCCGTCCGGTTGGGAGAACCGTCCGATCATACTGGACCTCGAACGGACGCATTGGGAAACCACTCTTTTCCTGGATGGCAAAAAGGTCGGGTCGCAAAATTCTTTGCAGACGCCTCACCGTTATCTCCTGAATGGATTGAAAGCCGGTGAACATACCTTTACCCTGCGGGTGGATAACCGCCTTTACGTCGATGTCGGCATGAATGCGCACAGTGTTTCCGACCATACGCAAAGCAACTGGAACGGGATTATCGGAGAGATGAAACTGTCTGCAAAGCCATCCCTTTATATCGAATCCGTACAGATCTTCCCGGATATAAAAAAGAAGCAAGCGCAGGTAAAGATTCAATTAAAAGGCTCGGCAGAAGCAGGCGCATCTACCGTTTCATTGCAGGCCGTGACGTTTGACGGCAAACCTGTCGGAAACCCGGTGCAGTCGGCTGTTGAGCCCGGAAAAGAGAATGAACCGGTTGAACTGGTTGTCGATATGGGAGAAGAAGCTGGGCTTTGGTCGGAACATACCCCCAATGCCTATAAGATGAATGTTTCCGTTCGGTCTTCCGGCGGGACGGATAAAGCCTGTTACGACTTCGGCCTCCGTGAGTTCAAGGCGAACGGAACCCGTTTTGAAGTCAACGGACAGCCCGTTTTCCTCCGGGGCACGCTGGAATGCTGTATTTTCCCGCTGACAGGCTATCCCGCCATGCAGCCTGACTATTGGGCAAAGATCTACCGCACCTGTAAGGAATATGGCTTGAATCATGTCCGCTTCCATTCCTGGTGTCCTCCGGAAGCTGCTTTCCATGTGGCGGACAGTATGGGAATCTATCTGCAGGTGGAATGTGGAGCCTGGGCGGAGGTCGGCAGCGGCAAACCGCAAGATCAATGGCTGAAGGAAGAAAGCGACCGTATCCTGAAAGAATATGGCAATCACCCTTCGTTCTGCATGATGGTGTATGGGAATGAACCGGCCGGAGCGGATCAGGTGGCTTATCTGTCCGGCCTGGTCGATTATTGGAAAAGTAAGGACTCCCGCCACGTTTATTCCAGTGCCGGCGGATGGCCCTATGTCGGGAATGCCGATTACTGGAATGCCCCTAATCCGCGTATCCAGGCTTGGGGAGCAGGTCTCAGGAGTATTATCAACAGGGAAGCCCCGCGAACGGATTATGACTTTGCCGGTATCATCCGGCAGGACATGCCGACTGTCAGCCACGAGATCGGTCAGTGGTGTGTCTATCCGAACTTCAAGGAGATAGAGAAATATACGGGCGTACTGAAAGCCAAGAATCTGGAAATATTTCGGGAAACCCTGGCGGAAAAAGGAATGGCTGATATGGGAGAAAAGTTCCTGTATGCTTCCGGCCGTTTGCAGACCCTGTGCTATAAGGCGGATATCGAAGCCGCCCTGCGTACCCCGGGCTTTGCCGGTTTCCAGTTGCTCGATCTGCATGATTTCCCCGGACAGGGGACGGCGCTTGTCGGTGTGCTCGACCCTTTCTGGGATGATAAAGGATATGTGACGGGCAAAGAATACAGTACGTTCTGTAACGGTACCGTTCCGTTGATTCGTTTTCCGAAGATGGTCTGGTTGAATAATGAGGTGCTGGAAGTCCCCCTGGAAATAGCTCATTTCGGAGAAAAGGCGATGCCCGGTGCAACAATCCGCCTGTGTATTTCGACGATGGATGATGAACTGCTGGAACAACGTTCTTTCACTTGTGACCTGCCGCTTGGCAATTGCATACCGGTCGGCACAGCTCGTTGTGATTTGTCTCGTTTTAAAGAGCCTGTCCAGCTACTCGTTTCGGCTCAGGTTGAGAACACGGACATAAGGAATCAGTGGCACATCTGGGTCTATCCTGCGGAAAAGAAGGCAATAGACAAGTTACCGTATATCACGACCCGCCTGGATAAAACGGCGCAGGACAAGCTGAATAACGGTGAATCCGTTTTGCTGTTGACCTACGGAACCGTTCCGCCGGAAAAGGGAGGCGATATCGCTGTCGGTTTCTCCAGCATCTTCTGGAACACCGCCTGGACACGTGGACAAGCCCCGCATACACTCGGCGTTTGTTGTGATGCGAAACATCCCGCACTGGCCGCTTTCCCGAATGAAGGAGTGAGCGATTATCAGTGGTGGGACCTGATGAGCCGTTGCGATGCCATGATCCTCGATGACTATCCGGACGGCTTCCGCCCGATTGTCCATATCGTGGATGACTGGTTTACGAACCGTAAACTCGGGATGCTCTACGAAGCCCGTGTCGGTAAAGGCAAACTGCTGGTTTGTAGTGCCGACCTGCAAAACGATCTGGCCAGCCGTCCGGCAGCCGCCCAGTTCCGGCAAAGCCTCCTGGAATATATGATGTCCGGGCAGTTTAACCCAGCACAGGCGTTGGAGGTGAAAGATTTATTATACACTAAATAAGAACAAGAAACATGAAAAGACTCTCTATTTTATTGATCTCCCTCTTTGCTTGTCTGGTGGTACAGGCAGAGGAGTCCGGGCGAATGGACCTGTCCGGCCTGTGGCGCTTCCAACTGGACCCGATGGGGTTTGGCAAGACACCCGGATCGGAATTGTATTTAAGTAAACTGACCGAAACGATCACTTTGCCCGGCTCTATGGATGAAGGAGGCAAAGGCATTCAGAATATAGTGGCGCATGTGGACCGCCTGAGCCGTAAATTCGAATACTGCGGGCAGGCGTGGTACCAGCGTGAAGTGGTGATCCCGGAAGACTGGAAAGGGAAGGAAGTGATCCTTTTGCTGGAACGCTGCCATTGGGAAACGGCTGTCTTTGTGGATGGCGAACCGGTTGCGACCGATGAACGCCTCTCCACCCCGAACCGTTTCATTCTGACTAAACAGCTGACGCCCGGCCTGCACACGCTGACCTTGTGCGTCGATAACCGTCTGAAATATCCGATGGACCAGTGGACACACGGAACGACCGAATATACGCAAACAAACTGGAACGGGGTAGCCGGACGGATGGAACTGATCGCTAAACCGTCTTGCTATATTGAAAAGATGGATATCTATCCCGATACCGAAACCGGGAAGGTAAAAGTCAGCCTTGCCTTCCATACTGCCGGAAACCCGGTAAAGGGGACCCTCACGCTTCATATCCGTGAAAAGGGAGGAAAAGAGGTTTGCCGGGCGGTAGTGCCTGTCGCCCTGTCAGGCGCCAGTACGATCGAGCACGAACTCGCGTTAGGCAAAGATATGAAACTGTGGGACGAGTTTTCCCCCGCTCTCTACGATCTGACGGCGACGCTCGATACGGAAGCCGGTGAAGACTTGCGCTCATCTGTTTTCGGTATGCGGCACGTGGAGCAGGGACGCCATCATGTCCGCCTGAACGGCCGCGATATCCACCTGCGCGGTGTCCTGGACTGCTGTGTCTTCCCGATCACCGGCTATCCGGCTACGGATGTGAAGGAGTGGAAGCGTATCATGGGTACGGTGAAAGATTACGGGATGAACCATATCCGCTTTCATTCCTGGTGCCCCCCGGAAGCCGCTTTCGATGCGGCCGACGAACTCGGACTCTACTTGCAGGTGGAACTTCCGATGTGGATCAAGGATGTCGGCCGATACCCCGCCCGCCGCGACTTCTTCGAAAAGGAGATGTATGCCATTCTGGACGAGTATGGCAACCACCCCTCCTTTATCCTCTACTGTAACGGTAATGAGAACGAAGGCGACTTCGCTGTGCTGGAAGACCTTGTGAAGAAGGGACAGGCTTACGACCCCCGCCATCTCTATTCCGCCTCCACAGCCCGTACGCACGTCAAGGCAGACCAGTATTACGCCTCCCATGTAGCCGCCAATGTCGGGGATAAGAACCGGCGCTGGATCACCGTCTATGAGGGCAAGCCCTCCACCGATTGGGACCTCTGTGAGGAATCGGCCATCGACGTGCCGGTCATCGCCCACGAAACGGGCCAACGCTGCATGTATCCCAACTTCGAAGAGATGAAGAAATACACCGGTGTGCTGGAACCCCGTAACTTTAAAGTATTCCAGGATCGCCTTGCCCGTAACGGGATGCTGCACCAGGCTGACGAGTTCTTCCGGGCAACCGGTGCGCATACTGTCCTTCAGTATAAGGAGGTGAACGAAGCCCTGCTGCGTACCTCCACCTCCGGCGGCTTCCAGCTGCTCGGCCTTTCCGACTTCCCGGGACAGGGAAGCGCCTT
Source organism: Parabacteroides sp. AF48-14 (assembly GCF_003477465.1). Classification (NCBI taxonomy): domain Bacteria; kingdom Pseudomonadati; phylum Bacteroidota; class Bacteroidia; order Bacteroidales; family Tannerellaceae; genus Parabacteroides; species Parabacteroides sp. AF48-14. The sequence goes on along the minus strand of NZ_QUDI01000052.1, from coordinate 3,429 downwards.
TGTCGGAATCCTGGATGCTTTCTGGGAGAGTAAGGGATTGGTGACGCCGGAAAAATTCCGCGAGTCATGCGCTCCGGTCGTTCTTCTGGCACGTCTTCCGAAACGTACCTATACAAACAATGAAACCTTCACCGCAAAATTAGGTATCTATCAGTTCGGCCCCGAAGCGATCCGCAAGGGACAACTCGCCTGGCAGCTCGAGGGTGAAGCCGGCGATATCGTCGGAAGCGGTAAGATCAGCACAAGGAGATCCCGTTCAGTACGGTTGACTCCCTGGGTGTGGTCAATATCCCGTTGGATAAAGTCACTGCCGCCGGAAAATATACGTTGAAGGCGCGTATCGCAGGCGGTATTTGCAATGAATGGGACATCTGGGTCTACCCGGCTGTGAAACAACCCGCATCCGAAGTATATACATACGTCCGCCAATGGGAAAAGGCTAAGGAGTTGCTCCTGAAAGGCGAAAACGTCCTGCTGGTTCCGGATAGTTGTGCCGGGCGGAAAGCGCATTTCGCCAGCCATTTCTGGAATCCGATCATGTTTAACTGGAAACCGATGATCGTCGGAACCTGCATTGATCATCAGCATCCCGCTTTTCGCGACTTCCCGACCTCTTATTATGCCGACTGGCAGTGGTGGGACATCCTGAACTACGCAACGGCGGTGGATCTGACCGATATGCGCACGTTGACCCCCGTTATCCAAAGTATCGACACCTACGAAGTGAACCGTAAATTAGGAATCTCGTTTGAAGCCAACGTTGCCGGTGGTAAGTTGTTTGTCCTTTGTGTCGATCCGGAGAAGGATATGGAAAAACGTCCGGCCATGCAACAGCTGTTGACATCCGTCCGCAACTATGTCGCCTCCGACCGTTTTGCCCCGTCTGTATCTTTGCAACCGTATGAGCTGGATGCCCTGTTCGACTACAGCAAGATCCATCATGCGGAAACCCAATCAGGCGAAGCGATTAGGCAGCTATTAAACCAATAAACCGTACCTTTGCTGAAGAAAAGATAATATCGATTCAATACACATGAAAAAAGAATTTTGGATAAGTTGTATAAGCGCATACTTGTTGGTCGCTTGTAGCGGGAATGGATCACTGCCTGTCGTCCCTTCGGACAGTGATTTGCAGTTTGATAATCTGGCGCAGACTGGGATGAAGGTATTCCGCTTGGGAATGCCACTGTCGGGGCTTTGGTCTGGCAGCGCGATTCGGCTTTGCGTCTTTCACTGGACAGGACGGACCTGTGGGATTTGCGTCCGAGCGATAGCATCTCGGGGCCGAACAACCGCTTTGCCTGGGTGCGCGAGCAGGTGCGGAAAGGGGATTATCTGCCGGTGCAGCAGAAGTTCGACTGGCCGTATAATGCATTGCCCGCCCCTTCCAAGATTCCGGGAGCAGCCTTGGAATTTCCACTGGAGATGGGGAAGGTTTCTTCGGTGCGTCTTTATCTCAATAATGCACTTTGTGAGGTCGCTTGGGATAGCGGGACGAAGCTGAAGACCTTCGTGCACGCGTCCGAACCGGTCGGATGGTTTGTGTTTGAGAACCTGCCGGATACTGTTTCGCCGGATATTGTCGCTCCCCGCTATAATAACCCCGATGAGGTTGCCAACGATAATTCGCATGCCGGTCCTGCTTTGGCCCGCTTGGGATATAAGCAGGGTACTACGCGGAAGGATGCCGGTACGGCCACTTTCCATCAGGAAGGCTGGAGCGGATTTTCTTATGATGTGGTGGTTCGTTGGGAACAGAAAGGCGGAACTCTCTGGGGTGTATGGAGTTTGACCTCTTCCCTTTCGGAAGACCGGGCTGAGAAGGAAACCGCCGATGCTATGAAGAGAGGCGTCGAGACCGATTATCGTTCGCATATGGGATTTTGGCGTGACTACTGGGCACAGTCGTCCGTATCGCTGCCGGACACTGTTTTGCAAAAGCAGTACGATAACGAAATGTACAAGTTCGGTTCTGCCGCCCGCGAAGACTCCTATCCGGTTTCTTTACAGGCTGTTTGGACAGCAGATAACGGGATGTTGCCGCCCTGGAAGGGAGATTATCATCATGATTTGAATACGCAGTTGAGTTACTGGCCTTCCTACACCGGGAACCACCTGCAGGAAGAGATGGGCTATCTGAATACCTTGTGGAACCAACGCGATGTTTATAAGCAATATACCCGTCAGTATTTTGAAACGGACGGCATGAATATTCCGGGTGTTTGTACCCTGACCGGCGAGCCGATGGGCGGTTGGATACAGTACTCCATGTCTCCGACAGTCGGAGCCTGGTTGTCCCAGCATTTTTATCTGCATTGGAAGTATTCTGCCGATCGTGTATTCCTGAAGGAACGTGCTTATCCGTTCTTGAAAGAGGTGGTAATTTTCCTGGAACAAATCTCCGAGGTCGGTGCAGACGGCGTTCGCAGATTGCCGCTTAGTTCCAGTCCGGAGATCTTTGATAACTCGATCGATGCCTGGTTCAAGGATATGACAAATTACGACCTTTCCCTGATGCGTTTTGCTTTCGGTGCAGCCTCGGAGTTAGCTTCGGAACTGAACTTCACGGATGAGGCGGCCCATTGGAAAGCCGTCGGTGCCGAACTCCCTGAGTTTGCGCTGGATGAAGACGGCGCGTTGGCTTTTGCCAAAGGTTTCCCTTACAATCAATCGCATCGCCATTTCTCGCATGCCATGTCCATCCATCCGCTTGGTCTGATCGACTGGAGCCAGGGTGAGAAATCCCGGCAGATCATAAAAGCAACCTTGAAGAAATTGCAGGATATCGGTCCCGATTACTGGTGCGGCTATTCTTACAGCTGGTTCGGCAACATGAAAGCCCGTGCTTTCGATGGTGAAGGGGCTGCCCGCGAGCTTCGCACTTTTGCCGAATGTTTCTGCCTGCCCAATACGTTCCATGCGAATGGCGACCAGACGAAGAGCGGAAAGTCCAAGTTCACCTACCGGCCTTTTACGCTGGAAGGTAATTTTGCCTTTGCCGCCGGTATTCAGGAGATGTTGCTTCAGAGTCATACAGGTATTATCCGTGTATTCCCGGCTATCCCGGCATCGTGGCAGGATGTTTCTTTCGATAAATTGCGTGCAATGGGAGCTTTCCTGGTCTCGGCGAGAGAGAAGGAGGCAGGCTTCGGCAGATCCGAATCTATCCGGAGCAGGGAGGAACCTTGCGACTGGCGATCCCCGAGGGAAGCAAAATTAGTTTCGTTTCCGGAAATAAAGGTGAGAAACAGGAGCAGGATGGTATCCTGACTCTGGAAACAGGTAAAGGAGAGACGTTGACTATTGGATTTTGAGGGGGGCTTATTGTAAAAAACGTCTTGAAAACCTCCTTTAGAGGCTTCGAGAAGTGTCTCCCCGACGATTGTTTTCCGGTCGAAAAAGCGCTTTCGGACCGGTTATTTTAGTGAA
>NZ_QUDI01000051.1:0-34465 GCF_003477465.1 Parabacteroides sp. AF48-14 | reverse complement strand
ACTGCCCAGGTAGCGCTGAAGGACATATTTGTTGACACGGAGGGCGGTTCGCGAACCGCCCCTACGAGGTCTGTTTGTTTCGTATCTGGCAAATTCCGAATCAATCCCGGAACCAACAAAATATTATCCTTTCTTTCTCATTGGCATATTATTTCATCAGCACATTATTTTCCTTTTTTCTTTGTTTATTGAAAATTAAGGTCTACTTTTGCCCCTGCACACCTGTATAGAGTTACAGGTCACTGCGTTTTATTGATTACGAGAAGCGTTTAAAAGATATTATCCTGATATTGAAATCTCGACAGTTTCATTTCAGTTGGATAATAGACAACTAAACGCTCGCGTACCTTTCCTTGTTATATACCCGTATGCTTTGCATACGTCTGTATACGAGCAAAAGGGCGTGGGCTGTTGTTTATATCAACTGAAAGGGCAGTCGAGAGCCTCAATATCAGATATATCAACAGTTCCTACGCCTTCTTTTGTTTGTATAACCTCCACTCCGGGAACTGATGGAACCCAAATTTGTATTGCCGATGAAATAAAGAAAAAACCAAAGCGAGAAGAAACCCGTTTACGTGTAACCACACAGATTACACATTAAACGAGTATAGGGAATTTGTCATTTCAATACTTACAATTTAATTTTATTTTCATGAAAAAGAGATTACTTATGTTGTTTGCCGTTCTCATAGCGGTGACAAGTATGGGGTGGATACATGCGGCGGAAGTTCAGCCGGTGATTTTCACCGATTTGGGTACTGCCGTTACCAATAAGCCTATTGTATTTAATGTAGGTACGGCAAAAGGAACAATGAATGCGACTAATGTTCGTGTGAAAATTAGTTTGACTACTAATAATAACCCTGCTGAACTAAGTTCTATGGGGCTGAAGTATTTCCAGGATGGTAAATGGAATACCTGGAATGCTGAAAACGGCGAGTATCTGTTTGGACCGCAAGCCGGTTTTTCTCTTAGCGATTTAGTTTCTCCTATTTTGATGACGCCGACGACTGCTGGTACATATAGTTGTCAGTTGGATGTTGTGGATTTAAAGCAAAGTAATAAGGTTTTAGCAACAAGAACGTTTTCTGTTGTTGTAGGAGATGGTCAGGGTCTTATCACTAAATCTGATACGGTCTATTCCACTCCAAATGCTTATGCGCAATCTCATGGTGGGTATTGTAGCGGACTTCCTTTGGAAACAAGAGCGTTGACAGGTGATAATGCCGGTAAATATTCTACATTAGTATATGCAGGTGGTGTGCCTGTAACAGTTTCCGCATCGGGTGCGAATACCAAGATCAAGATAACGGCTGCTGATGATAGCGAGGCGATGGTTTTCGATCCTACGAAAACGAATATCGGGTTGTACGGCGGAATGAAGAATTCTACGGTAGAAAACTCTACTATTGTCATGACGGGCGGGACTCTTGTCGATTTGTTTGGCGGCGGATATGGTGAAGGTGATAAAACAACTGGAACTCAAGCTGACGTAAAAGGAAAAACATCGATTACAATTAGTGGTGGTACTGTCAGCAATATTTTAGAAGGTGGCGGTAAGTATTATGCAAAGTCAAATGAAGTCGAAATCAATATATCTGGTGCAGATACAAAGATCGCAACTCTTTATGCTGGCGGTTATGATGCCGGATTAACATCGAATACACTGGAAACGCCGTTGGCTGAATCTGTGAATGGTGTACAAACCATTAAGCTGACCATGACAGACGGTGAAATAACCGAAGGTATCGGCTGTGGCGGTGGCCAGGGTTATACACGAACCGGGATAAGTACTGTCACTTTGAAAGATGTCAAAATAGCGTCTTTCTACGGTGTACTTGCAAATGGACGTGCAGATCAGATTACGGCAACACTTACCGGTTGCACTTTTGCCAAAAAGGGATCTTATTATGAGTTCGCTTCTGTAAACAGAGGTACGGTCAAAGATATTACTTGTACGTTTGATGGTTGCACATTTAATAATTTGGAGCAAATCAATGCTTGCCTCGGACCTGTAAACGGTTGGGCTGATTCTGATACGAATGGAAAGATTATTCCGTGTGTTACCGGAAAGGCTACTTTTAAGTTTGTGGATTCAAAAACAGACAATCCTGTCATGCAGATCGGGCAAGGTTTGGAAAGTGCCGATATCGAACTGGTCGGAACTAAGGCAAAACTTGCAACATTCAAGAAGAATGCTTCCACTACTATTTCAACATTTGGAATAGATAAAGGCAAGACCTGGACATTCGACAACGACAAACCCTTGTCTATCGGTGAAGGCATTACATTAAATGGCGAGGGCACGATTAACGGTCATATTGCATTGGCTGGTGAAAACGTTACTCTGAAAGGGTTGACAATCAATGCAACTTCTATCGGAACAAATGGTCCGCAAAAAACGGTTATCCTCGGAGCTTGTGATAAGGTGACGATTCAGGATTGTAAATTGAATGGTATCGTACCGGCAGCCGATAAAAACAAATATGTTGCTAACGGTATCGACCTTACTACAAAATCGGAATCTGCATCCTATACGATTACCGGCAATACAATAACCGGTTGTAACGGCCTTGTGGATAATTGGACTGCGATCAATGTTATTGTTCAGGATGCAAAATCATCTAAAATTGACAATTCTGCAATTGCTCTGGAAAATACATACGACGACCAGAGTTTCGGTTATGTCCGTATGACTGCCAATGATGCATGGTCGTATGCTTATATTAAAGGGGCTGATAACTATAAAGCGGCTAATGCTTTCTATTGCATGAAAACTAATGGAGGGACTATCGTTGCTCCGGATGCAACATGTGATGATATTTTGAAAGAACTGAATGGTGAACCTTTCGCAATTACCGGTTCTGTTTCGGCGACCTGCAAAGACGGTTATATTACTACTAATTCGGCGGATGCATCCAAGATGTTGGCTGAAGGCAAGGCGGTTAAACTGTTAACTTATAATGCCGATGGTGCAGAAGGAGCAAAATTTGCATTTAGTGAAATCAATGTTGCTCCGTTGATTACAAACCTGCCGGATAGTGTCGCTTTTGCTTCTACTCCGATCAAATTAGCATTTAATACAAAGAATGTGGAAGTAACAGCAACAACGGGAAGTGAATTAGTTTCATTGACCGATGGTGTTCTCTCATTCCTGAATCCTGGTGAAGTTGAATTGACACTGAAAGTGAAAAAGGATTCGAATAGTGATGGTAAGATCGACAGTAATGATAGTGGATATGAAGAAGGTCTTACTAACACCCAGAAGCTGAAGATCACGAAACGTACTTTGACCCTGACGGCTGGTATTGTTCCGAACTATGCAGGTAAGCAAGGTGATACTGCAATCGTATATGATGCTAAGACAGATGTAACCTTGAAATGGAATGACGATATTGCTGTTTCCGGATTGCCTTGGGAAGCTGCTGCTTCTGGATATTTCAAAGCTGATCTCCCGACAGGGAAACGTGCAAATAAGAATGTAGGAGATAAAGTTCCGGTTGAGATAACAAATGCAGACTTGAACGCTTTGTTAAAAACGGATTCAGCCAAACGTTATACCTTGGCCCCGATCACATTTGTAACCGCAAAAGTGGTAAAGGCAAAGGCTACGGTAAAAGCTAATAACGTATCTGATCATACGTTCGGTTTGGACTTGCCGCCTTTTGAAGCAACAACAACGGGTTTGGAAAGTGGGGATCAACTCGACGGCACTTTGAAGTTTATCTGTTCCGCTACTCCTAATTCAGTGGTGAAAGAGGGCGGTTATGATATTATGCCTTATGGCCTGACTTCCGATAATTATGCGATTACATTTGAAAAGGGTACATTAACCGTTAAGGCTACTAATCCTAAGATTGAAATTGTAGATGCAAAGGTTACAGGAACTGCTGATGCTAAAACGATTACGGTACAAGCCAAATTGGTTCATGCCGGTGGCCTTGAGACTGCAACGGTAACAGCGAAGGATGTCGAATCTGAAGTTGCTCCTGCATCTGATATTACTATTAATCCGGATGCGAAAGGTATTTATAAATTTGAGGTATCTAACGCTGCTGCAAAAAAACATACGATTACCTTTACGGCAACAACAACTGAATCTTCTGACAATACAGGTACAGCCTCAATCGACGTAATGGTAGAAAAGGCACTCCTCAGAACCTGAAGTTCGACGACAAGGTTCTTTCTTCTATTGTTTATGGCGATAGCTTGGCTTTGATTGTATCGAGTGATCAAGCGGCAGCAAAGGGCGACTATACATTTAAAGCGACTGTTAAGAATGAAGAAGCTAAGATTATTAGTGCGACCAACGTCTTGAAACCGACGGCAGTAGATGATATTGTCGTAACCGTTTCCCGTGCCGCAGATGATACTTATTCTTCTGCTACTATTACCAAGATAATCAAAGTAACCAAAAGACCGCTTAAAGCGGTGGTGGCTGCTTTCGAGCCGAAAACGTACGATGGCGATGCAAAGGTAAAGACTATGCCTGCAATCACGTTGTCGAGTGACTATAAGGTAATAGGTAAAGATGTGGTTACTATTGCATCAGGTGCTACCGCCACTTATGCCAGTAAGAATGTCGGTACACATGCGATCTCTCTTTCTACATTGACTTTGGATGGTGCACAAGCTGGCAATTATACTTTGATACAGCCTACCAACCTGAAAGGTGAAATCAAAAGGGCGGATGCAACTGTAAAAGTTGACGACGTTACACGTATGTACAACCAACGTTATACGAAGTATTCTTTTTCTGCCGAAGGTCTTGTTGATGGTGAATCTTTGTCTTCTATTTATACCGGTAAGTTGGATGTTACTGAAAACGAAAAAGAAGGTACATTGACGTTGAAGATTGATGGTGGCTTATGCCGGAATTATAATCTGAGTCCTGTAAATGGAAAACTGACTGTTACGAAAGGAACTCCGGTAGTGGTGGCTTATAAAGTAAACGAAGAAGCAAAGGCTTTAGTTGTTGATTCAGCCGGACATCAGAACTTGACAGTTTCAGGAACACCGGTAAACGGCGGCTATTTCCAAGTAACAGGGGATGATGGTAGTGTTACAAATAGTGTGAATGCCATTTCTACTTTACCAAAAGTAATTAATGCATTGTCTGTAACAAAGACAGATGATAGTTGGGCTGGCTGGAATAGTGAAGAGGCAACAACAATTGAATATACAGGTACATCTACTATTACTAATGCAAATAGTTATACTTATTCATCTACTGATTTAAATCGTTTATCTATTGATGGAACTACATTGACCGCAAATGGTGTTGGTAAAGTTGCCATTATTGCAACAAGTACATCTGGCGATGTCAAGGTCAAACTGTATGACGTAACTCCAAAGGCAGTCACCTATACTGCTGACATGAGCAAGACGTATGACGGCCTAACCCTGGCAACAGGTTCGGTAACTTTAACAGGTGTAAAAGGCAATGATAATGTCGTTCTGGATATGGAAGGGGTGACATTCAACTATGCATCTCCGGCAGCCGGAGGAAAGACGATCAATCCTTCCCAAGCTCCTATCCTGACGGGCGCAGATGCAAATAACTATAATTTAGTTTCTGCTGTTACAGGCGAGATTGCCAAGAAAGCAATTACAGTGTCAGAACCGATCAGTGCATACTATACAGGCCAGACAAAAATAGCTTTGGATGAATTTACATCTGAAGGTATATTGAGCAATGATATTGTAAGCCTGAATGTAACATTGGATAAAGCAGAGGTTGGTCCGCGTAAGTTTACATTGCAGAGCTTGGCAGGAGATAATGCTGCTAACTATGACTTGTCTACAACGGGAGCTTTGGATGGAACAATCCTGAAACCGACTATCGTGGTAACTGTTCCTGAAACAGCCTCTTCTACAACTGATGCTAAAAACAAATTGACTTATACGATTCGTGAAACAGGTAAACCTGTTTCCGATCCTGTATTTAGCGATGCCGTACAGGTAGTCTCTTTGGGTAATGATGCTTATCAGGTAAGTACAAAAAAAGAAAATTCGAACTTCTCTTTGATTTATACAAAGAACTTGATTGGCTTCAAGTCCGAACCGACTCCTCCTTCCGGTGGTGGTGATGGCGACGAAACCGTTACAATCTCCTTAGATGCAACAACGAAGACGTTACCGCGTCTGGAAGAATTCGTTCTGAAAGCAACTGTATCGAACGGCAAGACCGTGACATGGAGCAGTAGTGATCCGACGATCGCCAGCGTGACAGCCGATGGCAACAAGGCAACCGTGAAAGGTCTTAAAGTCGGAACAGCTACGATCACAGCTAAAATCGGTGATGTGACTGCAACTTGCGAAGTGACAGTAGACTTTGCTACCGGTCTGGAAGAAGCAATTGCCAACACTGCCGTTTATGGCAAGGACGGATACATCCACATCCAGCCTGTTGCACCTATGCAGGCATGGGTTGTGAATATCGCCGGTACGGTTGTTTACCACGCTACAATCAGCAGCGCAACACAGATCCCTGTTTCCACCGGTATCTATCTGGTGAAATTGGGTACAGGCAGCGAGTCTGTTGTAACAAAGGTTAGTGTACGATAATTTGTATTTTTCTTAATAAGTAATCTTTTCTCTCGTAAGTAAAGATTATTAATAGTGAGTTTAGGACAGGGGGGCCGTGAGGTTCCCCTGTCTTTATGATATCAAGTACTTAGTCTGCTTTATCTCGAATATAATACCTACCTTTGTCCATACCATAAAATTAAATGTGAAACCAATTTCCAACCAAACAGAACAATCGCTCGCAAACCGCATCGAAATGCTGATTGCTGAAGCACGTAAACAAGTGATAACCACAGTCAACACTACAATGGTTTATACCTATTATGAAATAGGTCGAATGATCGTAGAAGACGAACAACAAGGTGAACGGCGTGCAGAATACGGGAAAGCCGTATTAAAAGAACTATCTATGAGATTAACCCTTAAATTCGGAAAAGGTTTCTCCGTTGAAAATTTAGATAGAATGAGATATTTCTATAAAATCTATTCAACACAGATTTCTCAACAGTGTTGACGAAATCTCTAAAAAGACAGGATAAGGTGAATGAATTGCCTTTCACCCTCAGTTGGTCACATTATCTTAAACTAATGCGTATATCAAATCCCGAAGAGCGGCGTTTTTATGAAATTGAAGCTACAAATAATAATTGGAGTTTACGGGAATTAGAACGGCAATTCGATTCCTCTCTCTACGAACGATTAGTATTAAGCCATGATAAAGATTCTGTAAAAGCATTATCCGAAAAAGGACACATCGTGGAAACACCACAAGATCTGATAAAAGATCCATACATTTTGGAATTTATCGGTTTACCGGAACTACCCCGATACTCGGAGAGCGAGTTAGAACAGCGATTAATCGATCATTTACAATCCTTTTTGTTAGAGCTTGGTAAAGGTTTTACATTTGTTGGCAGGCAGGTACGTTTGACCTTTGATGAACAACATTTTCGTGTAGATTTAGTGTTTTACAACCGTTTACTTCGTGCATTCGTGCTAATTGATTTGAAACGAGGGATGCTAAAACATCAAGATTTAGGGCAAATGCAGATGTACGTCAACTACTACGATCGTTCATGAAACTGGAAGATGAAAACCCGACAATCGGTATCTTATTATGTGCTGACAAAAGCGATACAATGGTAGAAATAACGCTACCGGCAGGCAACAAACAAATCTTTGCCAGCAAATATCAAACAATATTGCCAAGCAAAGAGGAATTGAAGCGATTAATCGAAAATCAATATAAATAAGACAAAGATGATATTCGTGTCAATAAATCACTTATTTTTGCACCCATATTTAATCTTAATATCGAATAGCATGAATAAAGGTGTATTTATTGTATTGTTCAGCTTACTGCTGCCCTTCGGAATCTTTGCCCAACCGAAAGGAAAAACTCCCCATACCATACCGTCGGAAAAAGATATGGGAGCTTACCTGATGGTCTATTTTACGGACCCGACACATAGCCTTTTTATGGCTGTCAGCCGTGACAGTTATTCTTTTACGGCTGTTAATAACGGACAACCGGTTATCGCCGGCGATACGATAGCCGAACAGCGCGGCATACGTGATCCGCATATCTATCGCGGTCCGGACGGTGCTTTCTATATAGCCATGACCGACCTACATCTTTTTGCCAAAGAAAAAGGATACCGGACAACCGAATGGGAACGGGACGGAGATCTTTATGGCTGGGGAAACAACCGGGGATTGATACTGATGAAATCTTTCGATCTGATAAACTGGACGCACACCTGTGTCCGTATCGACAAAGCATTTCCCGATGAATTCGGAGAGATCGGTTGTGCATGGGCTCCCGAAACGACTTACGACCCTGTGGAGAAGAAAATGATGATTTATTTCACGATCCGCAAGGAAGGAAAAGGAAAAACCAAACTTTATTACGCCTATACGGATGACGATTTTACCCGCTTGGTGACAAAACCCGCCATCCTCTTCGAATATCCCAATCCGGAAATCCAGGTACTGGATGCCGACATCACGCACTTGCCCGACGGACGTTTCTGTATGACATACGTGGCACAGGAAAAAACGGGCGGCATAAAGATGGCCATGTCCGATAAGATCAATAAAGACTACGCTTATCAGCCTCAATGGATAGACCTGGAACCGGGAGCTTGTGAAGCGCCCAACGTCTGGAAACGCATAGGAGAAGACAAATGGGTACTGATGTACGATATATTCAGTATCAAGCCTCATAATTTCGGTTTTGTCGAAACAACGGACTTCGTCACGTTCAAAGACCTCGGACATTTCAACGAAGGGGTGATGAAATGTACTAATTTCTCCTCCCCCAAACATGGAGCAGTGATACAAATCACAACAGAGGAAGCCGACCGGCTGGAACAATACTGGAAAAGCAAATATACGGCCATACCTTTGGATTCCATTCACCTGAGTGATCCATGCATCCTGGCTGACAAAAAGACTAACATGTATTATATGACCGGAACGGGAGGACGTCTGTGGAAAAGCAAGGACCTCGCTCTGTGGGAAGGTCCGTATCAGGTTACACAAACCGACCCGGACTCATGGATGGGTCCCAAACCGGAGATCTGGGCAGCAGAATTACACGAATACAAGGGCAAATATTATTATTTCGCAACTTTTACAAACAACGCGATCCGGATAGATTCCGTAAAAGGAAACGTAATCCCCCGCCGTGCCAGCCATATCCTGGTCAGCGATAAACCCGACGGACCTTACAAGCCGATGAAAGACCCGGTTTATCTTCCGGAAAACATGCCCACACTGGATGGCACTTTCTGGGTTGATAGCGACGGGAAACCTTATATGGTTTATTGCCACGAATGGCTACAGAACCTGAACGGGACGATCGAAAAAATCGAGTTGAAACCGGATCTAAGCGGTCCCGCCGGAAAGGGCAAAATACTGTTCCATGCCAGCGATTCGCCCTGGAGCCGTGAAAAGATGGGAGAGAAAGTTCTGCCAAACCGGGTGACTGACGGCCCCTGGTTGTTCAGAACTGGTACGGGACGTTTAGGTATGATCTGGACAAGTTGGGTATTCCAGGATTACACACAGGGAGTCGCTTATTCGGAAAGCGGAACGTTGGACGGTCCCTGGATACAGGAGAAAGAACCTGTTACCCCGCCTAATTTCGGGCATGGCATGTTGTTTCAAACATTGGATGGAAAATGGTTGATGTCCGTCCATAGCCACAAAGATGTAAACGGGAAATACATCCGTGTCCCTCATCTTTTTGAGATCGATTTATCGGGAGATAAACTGACGGTAGGCAAACCTTATCTGCCATAACCGGAAATCAAGCTTTCCTCAAAATAAACAAAATCGAGTGCTACCTGTTGTTTTATAAAAGACGTCTTCAATTAAAACAACTTACAAAAACAGAATTTATGAAACGTGTATATTTAATGGTAGCACTCGTGATGGGAAGCGTTGCCGGATACGGTCAAACAGATGACAAAGGGTATGAAGAAGGGAAATGGGTGCTGAAAGGCATTACAGGTGTCAATATGTCGCAAACGGCAGTCAGCAACTGGTCGGCCGGTGGTGAAAACTCTTTTGCAGGCAATGCATACCTGAACGGGACGCTTACCCACAAGCGGGCGAATTGGCTATGGATCAGCAATCTCGGGCTGGATTACGGATTGACAAAAACGAAATCGCAAGGTGTACAGAAAACATCCGATAAGATCGCATTCTCTACCCAGTTAGGCTATAAAGCAAGTGAGAAATGGTATTATACGGCAATGGCCGACCTCAACACCCAGTTCTATAAGGGATATAACTATCCGGACAAATCACATTACATTTCCAAATTCTTTGCTCCGGCCTATTCCAATATCTCATTCGGTATGGACTTCCGTCCGAAAAGCAACTATTCCCTTTATCTCTCCCCAATTGCAGGCAAACTGACATTTGTGGAAGACGACTACCTGTCAAAAGAAGGTGCATTCGGTGTCGATCCCGGAGACCGTTTTAAAGCGGAACTCGGCGCCTTCATCAAAGCAAAAGCGGAACAAAAGATTATGGAGAACGTAAACCTGATCACAAGCGTCGATTTCTTCACCCCCTACGACAAGCAGTTCGGCAACGTAGACGTGAACTGGGATATGCTGATCAACATGAAGATTAACAAATACCTCAGCGCGACACTCAACACCACACTCAAATACGATAATGATGTGAAGACCTTTAACAAAGAAAGTGAAAAACATGGTGCAAAAGTGCAATTTAAGGAAGTATTGGGTATCGGCGTAGCTACAATTTCTGATAAAAAGCGGGTAAATGCTTCTATTTTTTCAAAAAAACCAGCCGCAATCGGTTGCAGTATCCAAAGAAAGGGCTAAATTTGCACGTTGAAAACAAAAATGATTAGAAATGATCAATAAGATTAACGCTCTGCTTAATGAAGTGGAGAACCTGAAAGCGGCTAACGCTGAAGAACTGGAAGCATTACGCATTAAATACCTCAGCAAAAAAGGTGAAATTTCTTTGTTGATGAACGATTTCCGCAACGTTGCGGCAGATCAGAAGCGTGAAGTAGGCCAGTACCTCAATAAACTGAAAGAGGCAACTCAAAATAAAATCAACGAACTGAAAGCAGGCTTTGATAATGTACAGACGGTGAACGATGACATCGACCTCACCCGTACAGCCTACCCGATCGAATTGGGGACCCGCCATCCGCTTTCACTCGTAAAGAAAGAAATCTGCGACATATTCGGACGCTTAGGATTCAGCATCGCTGAAGGACCGGAGATCGAAGACGACTGGCACGTGTTCTCTTCCCTGAACTTTGCAGAAGACCACCCGGCTCGCGATATGCAGGATACTTTCTTTATCCAACATAATCCGGACGTATTACTTCGTACACATACATCTTCCGTACAGACCCGCGTAATGGAGAATCAGGAACCTCCTATCCGCATCATCTGCCCGGGACGTGTCTATCGTAACGAAGCAATCTCCTATCGCGCACACTGTTTCTTCCACCAGGTAGAAGCTTTGTATGTGGATAAGAATGTTTCTTTTGCCGACTTGAAACAGGCTTTACTGTTTTTCGCCAAGGAAATGTTCAGCGCGGATACGAAAATACGCTTACGCCCTTCTTACTTCCCGTTCACCGAACCTTCCGCCGAAATGGATATTTCTTGTAATATCTGCGGTGGCAAAGGCTGTCCGTTCTGTAAAGGAACCGGCTGGGTGGAAATCCTCGGTTGCGGTATGGTAGACCCGAATGTACTGGAAAACTGCGGTATCGACAGCAAAGTATATTCCGGCTACGCATTGGGAATGGGTATCGAGCGCATAACAAACCTGAAATACCAAGTAAAAGACTTACGCATGTTCTCCGAAAACGATGTTCGTTTCCTGAGACAGTTTGAGTCAGCCAATTAAGTTGAGAACCTAAATCATTTACCATCTTCCCCGGGTCCTTAACCAACCCGGGGAAAAACACACTAAAAACGTAAATGGTATGATAAAGGTTCTACTACTTATAACAGGAGGGGCAATCGGTACTCTGTTCCGCTTCGGGGTTTCGACGTGGGTACAGCGTTCGATGCTACACTCCTTCCCTTTCGGGATACTTTCGGTCAACGTGATCGGTTCTTTTTTGATCGGCTTTTGTTGGAGCATAGCCGAAACAACCAATCTCTCTGCTAACGCAAGAGTTTTTCTCTTTACCGGCCTGTTCGGCGGATTTACCACATTCTCTTCGTTTGCACTGGATACGATGTCGCTGATGAAAACCGGCGAATATAACTGGCATTTCTGAATATACTGGCCAGTAATCTGTTAGGATTGTTAGCCGTATTCCTGGGACTGCTTCTTGGTAAAAATACGATGTCACTCATTAAATAATGATATGCGAAAAGAGGAACGATATAAAGGGGTATTGAACTGGTTCAACGAGAATGTGCCGGTTGCCGAAACGGAGTTGCATTATGACAATCCGTATCAGTTGCTTATCGCCGTAATCCTATCCGCCCAATGCACGGACAAACGGGTGAATATGATCACTCCCGCCCTCTTTAAGGATTTCCCGACTCCCGAAGTAATGGCAGCCTCGACACCGGAAGTCATCTTCGAATATATCCGGAGCGTCTCCTATCCCAACAACAAGTCGAAACATCTGGTCGGCATGGCAAAGATGCTGATGTCGGATTTTGGTGGTGTCGTACCGTCCGATATCGACGAACTGCAAAAGCTACCCGGTGTAGGCCGTAAAACGGCAAATGTCATAGCCTCAGTCGTCTACAACAAGCCGGCAATGGCTGTCGATACGCATGTCTTCCGCGTAGCCAACCGCATCGGCTTGACCAACAACAGCAAAACGCCGTTGGAGACAGAAAAGGAATTGGTGAAGCATATCCCGGAGGAACAGATTCCGATCGCCCACCATTGGCTGATCCTGCACGGACGTTATACCTGTATCGCCCGTAAGCCTAAATGTGAGGAATGCGGACTCAAACCTTGGTGTAAATATTTCCTGGACCCCAAGAAAACGTAAGACAGAAATGAAAGCTGACAAGCGGGAAATAGTGACGTTTACAATAGCTGCTCTCGCTACGCTGGTGGCAGTCTGGTTCTTTTTAGGCAAAATGCAAAAAGAGAAGAAGGTTGTGCAAACTGATCTATATACGCTGGTGGCTCCGGCATCAGACGCAATCCTGAGTGTGAACCGTCCTGCCGCTTTCTCTAAATACATACTATCCCGGAAACCGGAATACGACGCTTTCGCTTCCCGGATACCGGAAATATACCTTTCCATTATCCAAAACAACCGGGATCTTTCCCCATTGCTACTCTCCTTCCATCCTCAAGGGGTCGTCCTATACACACAAGCAGGAAAGAATCTTATCAACCGGATAGAAAAGAATACGTTACAAAAAGTTTTCGGCTCATTTGCCCCGCAAAAACAGACCAGAAACGACATCGTGTTCACCTATTATCCGGATAACGGCAACCGCTTCTTCGGTTACTACCAATACAACGGCATCTGGGTAGCAAGCTATAGCAAGAAGCTGTTGGAAGAAGTCGCCCAAATACAAAAGAACAAGCGAAACTATTTGCTCCCCGACCAGGATCGCCTGCGCCGGACATTCGACGTGAATGCTCCGCTGAACCTGATGATACAGTCGGACAGCCTCAACCTGTACGTATCCCTGCCCGACTCGACCGAATGGCGAATCCGGAATTGGTGGCTGGGTGCCGACCTGTTCATGAACGAGAACCACCTCTGTTACTTCGGCAGCCTCCCCTATAACGCAACCGCCGACAGCCTGTACGCACCATTGGGCGACACGCTGGCACTACGCCTCGAACAGGCATTCCCCCAATTCCACATAACCAATCAAACCACACGGGAAAACAACCGGATGTTTTATACGGGATGCCTGGAGGCGCAAGATAAATAAGTTATAGTGATACATTTAGAATAGAAATGATTACCTTTGTTCCAAACCTATAAAAGAAAGGAATTCAAGATGACAACAATGGAATTAAATGCAATGCTTTTAAAAGAATTAAGCACGATCGCATCAGATGAAAATATGGTAAAAGAAGTCATCTGCTACATCCGTCGTTTGCGCCAAAGTTATGCAAAAACAGAAGCACAGTCATATACAACGGAAGAATTAAACGCAAGAATAGAACAGGCTGAAAAAAACTATACAGAAGGCCGATATACAGAGAGTTCCAAAGTTCGTAAGGAAATAACAGATTTATTAGCATCACTATGAACATCGTATGGGATGATGACGCCAAAGCACGCTTGAAAGAAATCGTGTTATATGGAGTGAAACTGGCAAAAAGAGTGAGGAATCAATAACAAAGTAACTCCTTCAACATCCTCAACGCCGTACGAGCCGCCTGACGAATATTCTCTTCCCGCTCCGTACCGAAATGGAAGCATTCGGACACCACTTTCTCTTTCAGGGCGGCAGCAATCCAAACCGTACCGACCGGCTTTTCAGAAGTTCCGCCACCGGGACCGGCAATGCCGGAAGTGGCAACCGCACAATCACAACCCAGCGTACGGATAGCCCCCAATGCCATCTGTTCGACAACCGGACGGCTGACGGCGCCATATTGCATCAGGCTCTCTTCCGAAACGCCCAGCACATGATGCTTCACCTCATTGCTGTAGGAAACCACACCCCCGCAGAAGTAATCGGAACTGCCCGCCACACGCGTAATCAGATGCGCAATATATCCACCGGTACAGCTTTCAGCCGTTCCCATCATCAAATGACGGGAACGAAGCAATTCACCTATTTCAATTTCAATATCCATCATCCCAACTTATTCAACACACGTGAGAACGGGACAGCATCCATCGGACAGAACTGCTGATCCAAGTATTTGTAATATCCTGTTATGGCAACCATCGCCGCATTATCCGTTGTAAAAGAGAACTTCGGGATATGCACCTTCCAGCCGAACCGTTTGGCATGGTCGAGAAAGGCATCGCGCAAACCGGAATTGGCCGAGACGCCACCCGCAACAGCCACCTCTTTTATATTCAAATCCTTTGCCGCCTTACGCAATTTATTCATCAGGATATCGATCACCGTTGCCTGCAGGGAGGCACAGAGATCCAGCTTGTTCTTCTCGATGAAATCGGGATCTTCCTGCAACTTATCACGCAGGGTATAGAGAAAAGAGGTCTTCAGTCCGCTGAAGCTATAGTCATAACCTGGAATATGCGGTTTACTGAATGTAAAAGCATTCGGATTGCCTTCGTTGGCAAGGCGGTTCACGACAGGACCACCGGGATATCCGAGGCCCATCACTTTCGCGCACTTGTCAAACGCCTCACCCGCCGCATCATCGATCGTCTGTCCGATCACTTCCATATCGTTATAGGCATTCACCTTGATGATCTGCGAATTTCCTCCCGAAACCAACAGGCAAAGGAACGGGAACGAAGGAGCATGATCGTCTTCAGGCGTCTCCTTGATAAAATGAGCCAGCACGTGCGCCTGTAAATGGTTGATCTCGATCATCGGGATATTCAAAGAAGCGGACAGGCCTTTGGCAAAGGATGTCCCCACCAGCAACGATCCCATAAGGCCCGGACCACGGGTAAAAGCAACTGCACTCAGTTCGGATTTATCGATACCGGCACGCTTGATCGCTTCGGCAACCACCGGGATTATATTCTGTTGATGTGCGCGGGAAGCCAGCTCGGGAACTACACCGCCATAGGCTTCGTGAACAGCCTGGCTGGCAATTACATTCGACAGCATCACGCCGTCGCGTATTACAGAAGAGGAAGTATCATCGCAGGATGATTCGATTCCTAATATAGTCACACTCATATCTTCGTTTTAATTTTTGTGCAAATTAACGAAATCTCTCGGGATATTGTTGTAGTTTTGTGCTTAAATATAGTAAAGATATCAAAGGACTTAAATACATAATCATCACCCTACTCACTCTGTTCTGGATATTCTACGCAACCCCGGCCATCTTGTTGCGCATTCCTTATGTGCAGCAAAAAGTGGCAAACACGGCGACGTCAGAATTATCCGAGCGCTTAGGTGTGCCCGTCCGGATCGGGAATGTAGACATCGAATGGTTCAACCGCCTGGTGCTCGAGAACCTGTATCTGGAGGATGAAAACGGCAATGTACTGCTCGAAGCCAACCATGTATCGGCCGGATTCGAGATACTCCCGTTGATGAAAGGCAAGATCGTATTTTCTACCGCCCGCCTGTTCGGCTTCACCGCCAATCTGAAAAAGGAGACACCGACAAGCAAGCTGAACCTGCAATTCGTAATCGACGCCTTCGCCAGTAAAGATACGGTTAAGAAAGATTCCAATATCGACCTGCGCTTCAATTCGATCCTGATCCGGCGCGGTAACTTCCGTTACGACGTGGAAGACGCCCCTCACACACCCGGCAAGTTCAACGCCAAACATATCGACATAAAGAACATAAGCGCCAAGATCGCAATGAAGGCATTCAACAAAGACAGCCTCAACGCCAACATCAAGAAGATGAGTTTCGACGAAGCCTCCGGTTTCTCTTTGAACAAACTCTCGCTCAATGTGGTGGCAAACAAAGACAGCGCTATCATTAATAACTTCGAAATCAAACTGCCGGAGACGGATCTCAAGATAGACCGCGCCCATATCAATCTGGAAGAGGCAACCGACGTGAACGAACTGCTGAACCATTCGCCGGTCGTATTGAATATCGCACCTTCCCAGGTCTGCCTGAAAGACCTTTCCGCCTTCGTTCCTGCATTCCGCAATTTCTCGGAGGCAATCGAACTTTCGGCCGAAGCATCCGGCTATATCAACAACATCGACCTCAAGCGGCTGACGCTGAAGTACAGCGATAAGATGCTGTTTATCGGCAAAATGGAGATGAAAGGGATCACCCATCCGGAAGACGCCTATATCTTCGGGCAGGTAAACAAGATGTACATTACGACCGAAGGTATCTCAGGCATGGCCAATAACTTCAACGAACATCCGGTCACGCTTCCTGATGCGATTGTCAAGTTAGGAACGATTAACTTCACCGGCGAGATATCCGGTTTCTTCGATAACCTTGTGGCATTCGGCAAATTCTCGTCCGCCATCGGGTCCGTGCAGACCGACCTTATCTTCGGTAGCGACAAAGAGAACAATATAGCAGCCTACCTGAAAGGGCATCTCTCCACCTCCACCCTGTATCTGGACGAGCTTTTCCCGGAAGGCAACCCGTACGGGACAGCCAAGCTGGACCTTACACTCGACACCCGCCGCCCGAAGAACGGTTCTTTCTCGGGAAATATCAAAGCAGGTATCGACGAGTTCGAATATAAAGGGTATAAATATGAGAATATCCTCCTCTCGGGAAACTTCAAGAAGAACGGCTTTAACGGGATAATCGACATCGACGACCCGAACGGCAAGCTCTATGCCGAAGGCCTCTTCCTCCACGAAGGAAAAAACTCGAAGTTCAACTTCACCACGCATCTCGAGCATTTCCGCCCGGACAGCCTCCACCTGACCGACAAGTACGAGGCGCCCGATATCTCCTGCTCGCTCTACGCCGACTTCACAGGAAACAATATCGATAACCTGGAAGGTAGCATCACGCTGGACAGCCTTTCTTTCCGGACTGCCCCGGACAGTTTTTTCCTGAAACAATTCAAAGTGGAAGCCACAGGCCATTCGCTGGACCGCCATCTGACGATATCGTCCGATGTCCTGAACGGTGAAGTGACAGGAGCCTACTCCTTCACTACGATTGTTCCCAGCCTTATGAAGACGCTGAAAGGGTACGTGCCGGCCTGATAAACGTAACGCAGAAGAAACAGGAGATAAAGGAAAACAACTTCTCCCTCCTGCTGACAATCGAAAACACGGAAGATATCTCAAACACCCTGAAGCTGCCTTTTACCATGCTGCACCAGGGGCGCATCACAGGACACTATAACAACCAATACAACCGCTTCCGTTTCGAAGCCTACCTGCCGAAGTTCAACATCGGCAAATCCATGTTCGAAGGCGGCTACCTGACGTGCGACAATCCCGAAGACAAGGTGAACCTCCAGCTAAAAGCGACCAACTACAACGCCAAAGGGCTGCGCAACTACCTGGATCTGAAAGTAGACGCAAAAGACAACCATGTGAATACGCTGGTCGGTTGGGCAAACAACAAGCAGCGCCTTTTCAAAGCCGACCTCTCCGCCTCTACCCTCTTCATTGAAGAAGAACAGGAGAAAGGACCGGCCACACTGCGCACCGAAATCTCGCTGAACGAAAGCCCGCTGGTCTTGAACGACTCGACCTGGCATATCGCTCCATCCACCATTTCCATAGCCGACGGCAAAATAGGGATACGGAACTTCTCCGTCACCAACGGCAACGAATACCTCCACATGGACGGTGTCGTTTCCCGGGACCCGTCCGACACCCTGCTGCTGGACCTGAAACAAGTAGAGCTAAGCTATATCTTCGACATCCTGAACATACCTGTCCTGCAATTTGCCGGAAAGGCGACAGGCACCTTCAATATCACCGACCTATACGGTAGCCGGATGCTGAACACCGACCTCGAAGTGCAGAACTTCTCGTTCAACCAGGTACCGTTGGGCCGCCTCAACCTCTTCAGCGAATGGGACGACCAGCAGAAAGGTATCCTCATGTTAGGAAGCATCTACAAGAACGACACGACCTGGACCGATGTCAGCGGCTACGTCTATCCCGTCGGCAAGAACGCCGGCCTCTCGCTCTTCTTCGGGGCAAACGATATTAATCTCGCTTTCCTGCATCCCTTTGTCGAGAATGTAGCCAAGAACATGCAGGGGCGTGGCTTCGGGAATGTCCACCTCCACGGTCCGTTCAAGGCGTTGAACGTGGAAGGAGACGCCTATGTGCTCGACGGAGGCTTAGGCATCGAATACCTGAATACCTACTATACCTTCTCCGACTCCATCCACCTGACGCAGGATGCCATCATCGGACGAGGCGTAACCGTACACGACAAATTCGGCAACTCGGCTAAGGTGAACCTGACCGTCAACCACCAGCACTTTAAGGATGTCAGCTTCGATGTCGACGTCCAGACAAACAATATGCTCGTGTTCGACGCCCCCCAGAAACAGAATCCCCTGATATTCGGAACTGTCTTCGGAACCGGTACCGCCTCCATTAAAGGCAACGGGCAGCTGATCAACTTCGACATCAATATGCGGAGCGACCCCAAGACCTCCGTTAAGCTCGACTTTATGAACAACTCTTCGGCGGCCGACTACGACTTCATCACCTTCGTCGATAAAAAGAAATTACGCGAGATAGCCCGGACCGCACCGGCCGACTCTATCAAACCCCTTATCTTCAAAGACGAAGATGACGGGGCGGAACTACGCATGAATTTCCTGCTCGACATTACCCCCGATGCCAGAATCGAACTGATCATGGACCCTGTCGGCGGTGACAAGATTGCCGGTAATTGCAGCGGAAGCCTCCAGATACAATACGGCACGAAGACGGACCTCCGCATGTACGGCAACATCGGCATCGTTGAAGGAAATTATAACTTCAGCCTCCAACAGCTCATCCACAAAGACTTTAAGATACGCGACGGCAGCATCATCAACTTCCGCGGGGACCCGTTCGAAGCGACAATGAACGTCAATGCGATTTATAACCTGACAGCCAACATACAGGACTTGGATGCCAGCTTCGCCTCCGAAAGCGCACGGCGAAACATTCCGGTCAACTGCGTGCTGAACCTCGATGGTGTGTTGCGCAACCCGACTATCTCATTCGACCTGGAACTGCCCGGCTCTAACGAAGAATTGGAACGACAGGTGAAAAGTCTCGTGGACACCGAAGACATGATGACGAAACAGATCGTCTATCTGCTCGTCCTCAACAAGTTCTATACACCAGAGTACACGAACAACCAGTTTAAGTCGAACGACTTCAGCGCCGTTGCCTCGTCCGCCATCTCGTCCCAGATATCGAGCCTTATGAACAGTTTCACGGATAAAGTGCAACTCGGAACCAACATCCGTACCAGCCAGGACGGCATCGAAGACACGGAGGTGGAGATGTTGCTCTCCAGCCAGCTGTTAAACAACCGCCTGATCTTTAACGGAAACTTCGGCTATAAGAACAATGCGAACCAGAAGAACGCTTTCATCGGCGAGTTCGACCTCGAATACCTGTTGACACCCAGCGGCGACGTCCGTCTGAAAGCCTATAACCATACGAACGACATGTATATGTTCCTTAAACAGGCCCTCACCACGCAAGGCGTCGGTATCATGTACAAAAAAGATTTCACTCGCTTCTCCGACATCTTCCGCCGGCGAAAAAGATTCCCTTTGATCCCGCTGCGTCCGGCAGCACCGGACAGTACAACGGTCATTCCGGAAAGAAATTAAAGATTACTTTTAGCACAAGTCATTTCTCCGGGCCTCTATTGCATGTTACGGCTGTATTCTTTCCATGTCACAACTGTCTTCCTTCTATGTTACGGTTGGGGTTCTTTTGTTTCACAGCTGTGACATGAATGGCGGGTAGGTACGGAGGGGGCACACATTCCGCATCGTTCATTCTATCTGCCGGGTTATTCATTCCTTTACGGCACTATAACCCCATGAAGGACTGCAATACCATTTTACAGGCGATCCTGACATTATATCCTATGCAAAGAACAATATCAACAACTGCGCCGTCAGTACCCGAAGGAACATGGTCAACGGATAGACAGTTGCATAGCCGACAGACGGAGCATCGTTTCCGGCTGTCGCATTCGAATAGGCCAATGCAGGCGGGTCGGTCGTACTACCGGCGATAAGTCCCATTAATGTAAAATAGTTCACCTTGCAGAAGTAACGTCCGATACAGCCGATGATCATCAGCGGAACAAACGTGATGATGAAGCCGTAGCCGATCCAGGCGAAACCGCCATTGTTCACGATCGTATCGACAAAACCGTCACCGGCGCTGATCCCCACACAGGCAAGGAACAGCGTGATACCGATCTCGCGCAACATCAGGTTCGCACTCTGTGTCGTATAGGTTATCAGTTTATAGTGATAGCCGAAACGGCTGATCAGGATAGCAACAATCAACGGACCACCCGCCAGACCTAACTTAACCGGCTGCGGAATACCGGGGAAGGTGATAGGAATACTTCCTAAGATGATACCTAATGCAATACCGACAAAAATCGTGATCAGGTTCGGTTCGTTCAAGCGTTTCATCGAGTTGCCCAAGACCTTCTCGACATTGGATATTGCCGTTTCCGTACCGACAACATTCACACGGTCGCCCACTTGCAAGGTCAGTCCCGGCTTGGCGACCAAATCGACACCGGCACGGGTGATACGGGTGATATTGATACCGTAAAGTTTACGCAGCTTCAATTGTCCCAGGCGTTTGCCATTCAATTCCGGCTTCGTGATCAGGATACGGCGGTTGATGAACTGGCTTTCCATGCGAATCCACTGCTTACGCTCCATGTCGATCTCCTCGCCGATAAAGGCCTTGATCGTTTCCGCATCCGCCTCAGTCGTGATCACAAAAACTTTGTCGTTCTCCTGCAAGACAGTGTTTGCAGAGGCTATCTCGATTTGCTTATCGCTGTCGCGCCAGATACGCGAGATCACAAAGTCGCGGTGCTCCAAGAGGTTCGACAGTCCGGCAACAGTCTTATTGAAGATAGCCGGATTCTTGACCACCAGCGAAATAGGTTTAGCCTCATTGGTATGGGAGGCGTCTTCACTGTTCAGTTGCTCGTTCTCCTTATCGAAGCTCACGCGGAAGATATACCGGATTAGGATGATAGACAGGATGATCCCGATCACACCCAACGGGTAAGCGACAGCGTATCCCAACGCGATTGTATTGTCCGCCACCCCGTGCATATCGGAATAGGCCTGTTGGGCGGCACCCAATCCCGGCGTATTCGTCACTGCCCCGGACAAGATACCCACCATCGTCGGCATCGGAACGCCGGTCACATAATGCAGGATGATAGCTGTTGCCACGCCGAGGAATACGATTCCGCATGCCAGCATATTCAGCGTGATCCCCCCTTGTTTAAAGGAAGAGAAGAAACCCGGCCCGACCTGCATACCCACGGAATAGACGAAGAGTATCAGTCCGAACTCTTTGAAAAAGTGAATCACATTGTGGTTGATAGTAAAACCAAAGTGCCCTAAAATGATTCCCACAAACAGCACCAGAGTAATTCCTAAAGAGACGCCGAAGACCTTGATCTTACCCAACTGTATGCCCGCAGCAATCACAAAGGAAAGTAGAAGTATGGAGTGGCCAATGCCCTCGCCCCATAACAAATCGTTAATCCAATTCATAATATATACGTGTAGTTATTATCTTTATTCGCCTTAAGGACAGCAAAGGTAGATATTTACTTTGTGTTTAACAACATAAATTGTATCTTTACCCGCCAAATAATTTAAAAGATGAGAAAGAGCTATTATATCCTATTGGGCTTGCTGGCCTGCCTGTCGCCGGTCTTTGCCCAGAGCGATGCAGACACGGTGACATCTGCATCGGAACAAGTACCGGCGAAGATAGTAACCATTAATACAAGTGCCGGAACGATGAAAGCAAAGTTGTATGACGATGTTCCCAACCACGTCCGCACCTTTATAGACCGGGCCAAACGGGGCGAGTTCAACGGAACGCTGTTTACCCGCGTGCTCCCTGAATTTATGATACAGGGTGGCGCTCCCGACTCGCGCAACGCTCCAGCCGGTGCCCGTTGCGGTTTCGGCGACCGGAACGCGGAGATCATGCCGGAGATGAGACCCCACCGTTTCAATAAACGCGGAGCACTGGCCGCTCCCCGCCAGAACGACGACATCAATCCGCAAAAGAAATCGGATATGTCCCAATTCTACATCGTACAGGGAAAGATCTATACCAACGGTGAACTGGATACGCTGGAAATGATTGCCAACCAGGACATCAAGGAGAAAGCGATGGAGAAATACTTCTACCCCGTCCGCGCCGAACTGCGTATGCAAAAAGTCAGCAACAAGCGCGAATACCAGAAGCGTCTGCGCCAGATCAATGCCCAGGTCGATTCGGTGGTGCGCTCCACCCCCGGGCACTTGCTGTTCACCAAAGAGCAACGGAAAGCCTACACGACCGTAGGTGGTTGCCATCACCTGGACGGAAACTACACCGTATATGGCGAACTCGTTGAAGGTTTCGACGTGCTCGATGCCATTGCCGGACAGCCCCGCGACGAATACGACCGCCCGAAAAAAGACGTCCGTATCATCAAAGTCACCGTAAGCAATTGACAATGGACAATTATTTCTTCATTATTAATTCTTAATTTTTAATTTACCAACGTGCTTAAACGAGATTTCATCATGGTACAGATCGAGGAACTGGCTAAAGTCGTCCTCCAGATCATTACGAACCGCAACACGAATGCAGCCCGCCGTATTCCGGAACTGATACAAACCGTGTACACCTCCCTGAAGCTGGACCGTCTGACACTGATGACGGTTCCGCCCGAAGAATTGATCCGCCGCCTCAACAGCGATGACGGCGGCGGCATTCCCCGTCTCGAGATCGCCGTCAAAACCCTGATCGAAGAGAGCTACCTCCACCCCGGCGAAGAACAGGATATGTTGCAGCGGGCCAAGCTCCTGCTGGAATATATCCAGACACACGACAACACATTCTCCTTGGAACGCGTCAGCCTGTTAGATGAATTGGAACAGCGTCTCAACAAATAATTAGTTAAACCTTTAACCAAAATACCAAAGATATTTTCTACCTTTGCGCCGGAAAAGCAAAACAGCAAGACAGCAATGGTAGAGAATGAAGCAGCACACGAATTAGTACTCCAAATCTTAAAGACGCGAATGACTTTCCGCCAAACTATACAGAGAGTACTAAAGTCCAATAACGTCGACATGACATTCGAAATGCTCCAGGTGATGCACCGCCTATGGAAAAAGCCCGGAGTCAGCCAGCAATATCTGGCGGAACAGACAGCCAAAGACAAAGCCTGCCTGACCAATCTCATCAATAACCTGGAGAAGAAAGGTTGGGTGGAACGGCGTGAAGACCCGTCGGACAGGCGCAACAAACAAATCCACCTGACCGAAGCAGGGGAAGAACTTTCACACCGCGTAAAGCCGCTCCTCCATAACATCTATGATGAAGTCGGCGCACGCCTGACACCTCGCCAGATTGAATCGTTTATGAACAACTTAAAGAAACTGGATGAGATACTGGACAAGATATAGTTTATTATTGTTACTTATATTCACCAAGCCTGCTGCGGGAAATGCCCAGCAGCAGCTTATCCTCTTTCCCTCGACGAACTGTTCAGGTTAGGAACCGAAAACAGCCTCCGCCTCCAGGCCAGCCGGATGCAGGAAGCGATTGCCGGCGAAGAAGAAAAGACGGCCCGTACCCTACAGCTGCCCGATATCAGCGTTGGAGCGACAACCGGCTACATCGGCCAATCCACCGTCTTCCGGCAGGGACTGTCGAAGCCGACGCATCCCGATATGCCCGACTGGTCGCATAACTACAATGTAGAAGTGGCACAACCGCTCTACCAGGGCGGTAAGATACGCAACACCATCCGCCGCGCCACGCTCCAAAGACAAGTCGCATCGCTCAGTACGGCAGGCGACCAGGCAGACGTGAAGCTCTCCCTCCTCCGCCAATACATGGACCTCTTCGCCCTTTACAAGGAAACGGAGGTGCTGGCACGCAACATCGAGGAATCCGACCGCCGCCTAACAGACATCCGCCGTATGTGGAAAGAAGGCATCGTCACACGCAACGACGAGATACGCAGCGAACTGCAACTCACCAACGACCAGCTCGCACTCCGGGAAGCCAACGACAACATCTCCATCGTCTCCCAACAGCTCGACATCGTGCTCGGACTCGACGAAAGCCTGCTCATCCGGCCGGACACCACGCTCCTGGCCGCCAGTACTTCCCTTAGCAGTTGCGAAGCCTATATCCAACAAGCCTACTCGAATTACCCGGGCCTGCAAATCGCCCGCTACAATACACGCCTGGCAGAAAACGACATCCGCCTGTCACGGGCCGACTACCTGCCATCGCTTTCCATCCATGCCGGCAATACGCTGTCACGACCGCTCACCAGCACAATGGAAGATATGTTCGCCAACAACTGGAACGTGGCCCTCAGCCTCTCCTACAACCTCTCGTCCCTCTACCGGAACAAGCACAAGATGCAGGAAGCACGGCAATACGTCAGCCTCCGCCACAACGCCGAGGAACAGATGATGCAACAGATACGCGTCAATGTACGTACCGCCTACATCCGCCACCAGGAAGCCATCGACCGGGTGAAAGCACTGACACTCTCCGTCAGCCAAGCCGAAGAGAACTACCGGATCGTCAACAACCGCTACCTCAACCAGCTGTCCATCCTGACAGACCTGCTGGATGCCAGCAGCGTACGGCTCAACGCCGAACTACAGCTCACGACGGCACAGAGCGAAGCGGTCTATACCTATTATCAACTTATGCACGCATGTGGCAACTTATAAACCCATAACAAAATGAGCACATCCATCCATCATAAAAGAAGAAAACGGCTGATACGGATAAAGATCAGGAATATCATCGTGAACACCGTCTGTACCCTCCTCGTCCTGGCAGGTATCTCGTGGACAGTCCACTACTTCTGGAAGTATGTCAACTACGAGATCACGAACGACGCAGTGGTCGACCAGTACGTGATCCCCGTCAACATCCGCGTGCCGGGCTACATCAACGAAGTCCGCTTCACCGAGCATCAGTTCGTACACGCCGGCGATACGCTTCTCATACTCGATGACCGCGAATACCGCATCAAGAAGAAAGATGCCGAAGCCGCCCTGATGGATGCCCGTGCCGTCCGTGACGCACTCAGCTCCGATATCCGCACCTCGGAAGTGAACGTCTCCGTACAAGATGCCAACATTGCCGAGACGAAAGCCCGCCTCTGGCATCTCGAACAAGACTACCGCCGCTACGCCAACCTCCTGAAGGAAGAATCCGTCTCCCGTCAACAATACGAACAAGTAAAAGCCGACTACGAAGCGATGCAAGCCCGCTACGAAGCCCTGACGCACCAGAAGCAGGCCGCACAGTCCCAATACACCGAAACAAACAAGAAGACAGGCAGCGCCGACGCCGCTATCCTCCGTAAAGAAGCGGAACTGGAAATGGCAGAGCTCAATCTCAGCTACACCGTCGTCACCGCCCCATACGACGGCTACATGGGCCGCCGCACACTCGAAAAAGGACAGTTGGTCCAGGCCGGGCAGACCCTCACTTATCTGGTTCGCGGACAGGATAAATGGATCACCGCCAACTATAAGGAGACACAGATCCCCAACATCTACATCGGCCAGAAAGTGCTTATCAAGGTAGACGCCTGGCGGCAACGCACCTTCCACGGCGTCGTCACAGCCATCTCCGAAGCGACGGGTTCTAAATATTCGCTTGTGCCGACCGATAACTCAGCCGGCAACTTCGTCAAGATACAGCAACGCATCCCTGTCCGGATCGACCTGCAGGATGTTTCACCCGAGGACATGCAACTGCTCCGGGCCGGTATGATGGTAGAAACGGAAGCCCTGTTGAAACGCTAACAACAAAAGGAAGAAGATGAGCCGGCTGCAAGCACTGAACGTTCCGATCCGTCCCTGGGTACCCCGGTGGCTGGGGCTTGTTACGGCTTTCGTCATACTGCTTCCTATCATGTTGATTAACGGGGCGTACACGGGCGATATCATCGAAGTGTCCGGCACATTAGGCGTGATGAGCGAAGACATCCGCATGGCCTATTACGCCACATCAGCCGGTATGGCAATCGCTTACCCCATCATTCCCAAACTACGGCCGGTCATCACCACAAAAACCGTCCTGCTGAGCGACCTTATGCTACAGGTCATCCTCAGCCTGATCTGCGCCAATGTGACGAAGATGGAAATTGTCATCGCCTGCAGTTTCTTTATCGGCATACTGAAAGCTTTCGTCATGCTGGAGTTTATCATCATGACACGCCCGTTCTTCAGTCCGTCAAATGTCCGCAGCGAGTTCTACGCCTACTTCTATCCGCTGGTATTCTCCGGCGGCCAGATATCGATGGCGTTGACGGCGCAGCTTGCCTACTCCTACCAGTGGCAGTATATGTATTATTTCGTGATCATCCTCTTGCTGGTAGCAATCCTGTTCGTTCTCATCTGTTTCCGCTATGCCCGCCGACCGATCAATTTCCCTTTCCGGGAGATCGACTGGAAGAGTATGCTATTAGGTTCGTCCGTACTGTTGATGATTATTTATGTAGCGACCTACGGCAAGACGCTCGACTGGTTTTCGTCGGACAAGATAGTGGCTTACGTCTGCATCATTCCGGTGCTCCTATGGCTGTTCGTGTACAGGCAGAAGGTGCGTAAAGTTCCTTATATACGACTTACGGTTTTGAACAGCAGCAAAGCGCTGATCGGATACCTGTTCATGGTGATCACAATGGTGCTTTCTTCTTCCAGCTCGCTACTCACGAGTTATCTGAACTCGGTACTCAGGGTGGACAGCGTACATGCCAATTCGCTCTACCTCTGGATGCTGCCCGGTTTCATCTGCGGAGCCATTATCTGTTTCTGGTGGTTCAGGTGGCAGCGGTGGCGCTTCAGGCGGCTGATAGCCTGGGGAATGACCTGCTTCGCCATCTACCTGGCAATCCTCTATTTCGGCATACGGCCGGACGGGACGTACGAGATGCTATACCTGCCGATGTTCTTCCGCGGAATGGGGATGCTGATCCTCTTTATCGCCTTCGGTGTCTACGTGGTGGAAGATATGGACCCGAAGCTGACAATATACAACGCCTTTTTCCTGATCACTTTCCGGTCGGCACTCGCACCTGCGCTCGCCGCCTCGTTCTTCAACAATATGATCTACCGGATGCAGTTGCAATCGATGTCCGTCCTTTCCGAGACCATGCGCATGGACAACCCGCTCGCCGCCGGTCCATACAACCAGGCGCTACAAAGTGCATTGGCACAAGGCCGCCCCCTGGAAGACGCTACGCAGCTGGCCACCAATACACTCTACAACACCTTGCAGGTGCAAGGCCTCCTCTTAGGACTGAAAACCCTGATCGGCTACACCCTGCTCTTTACCATCATCATGGCCATAATCTCCCGCTTTATCCCGTTCCATAAGACCTTGAAAGTCGCAATTGTACGGACCGGCGAAGATATGGTATAAGCTTACAGGACTTCCAGATAGCTCCGCCCATTGCCGGCACGGTTCACACAGATACGTACGGGGATGCGCTCGGTCATTTCCTGCACATGCGAGATGACGCCGATCTTCCGTCCCTGCGTACGCAAGCTCTCCAACGCATCCATCGCCACCCGGAGCGTGTCGGCATCCAACGAGCCGAACCCTTCGTCGATGAAGAGGCTTTCCACCTTCATCCGGTTGGACGAGAGGGACGACAGCCCAAGGGCAAGCGCCAGCGAAACAAGGAACGATTCACCCCCCGAAAGGCTGTGGACGGTACGCACCTCGTCGCACATATCCCGGTCTATCACCTGGAGGGCAAGCGTTTCGGGGACGCGTTCCAGGCGGTAACGGCGTGTCAGTTCGCGCAGTTGCACATTGGCATAGCTTAGCAGGACATCCAGCGTATATCCCTGGGCGATACGGCGGAACTTGGCACCGTCGGCAGAGCCGGCCAGTTCATTCAGCTTCGCCCAGCGTTCGCTTTCGATGCGCCGTACGTTCAGTTCTTCCTGCAAGCCGGATACTTTCGCCTTATTATCGGTCTGGGTCCGCAGCCGGAAAGCCAACTCTGTTTTCTCCTGCGTTATACGGGGCAGGGTGTCTTGAAGCTGCCAGCCATCCGACGAGGCGAGATAATCCGCCGTCCATTTATCCAACGCCTCCCGCCGCCGGGCCAGGTCGGCCGAGGCTTCAGCGAGGTCTTTTGTTATCTGGTCGGCTATGCCGCGTGTCTGTTCGGCAATACCGGACTGTTCGATTTGGGTAGCTAACAGTTTCTTCAGGCGTTCCTTCAGTTCTTCCATCCGCCGGGAATATTCCTGCTCGACCGCATCCGCCGGACGGCTATTCAGCAGTTTAGCACGCTCCGCCTGCAAGGTGGTAAAGACGGAGCGGTTCTTTTCATTCAACAGCAAAGCTTCTTCATATTGCTTGCCGAGAGACGGGAGGAAAGAGGCGAGCGACTCGCATTCCGCCTTCTGAGCGCTTTCCTGCCGTTCCAACAGGCGCAGTTTATCCGTATTCTCATGCCATTGGCGGGCAAAGTCGGTCAAGGTCTTGCGGAAAGTATCCGGATTCTGTTGCCAGGCTTTCTTCCAATCGCTGTTGCCGAACAGGACATCGGCAGCGGAAAGGGATTGGACCAGCTTGGCGGCCTGTTCCTTCACCGTCGCTTGTTCCTGCTCATGCCGGCTGGCGACGAGCTGCTGCTTGCTGACGATCTCCTTGCAGGCGGCTTCGCTGTCCGCCAGTTCTTTATGCAGGCGGAGCAGTTGTTGTTGAAGGCGGGCCAGTTCGCGGGTACCGACCGTATAAGCCTCCTTCTTTTGGGATAACGCCTGTAGTTGCAATGTCATGGCGGCAACGGGGACTATCTCCTTCCCCTCTCGAGAGGGAGCAGGGGGTGTGTCAGGAGAGGCGACGAAAGGATGATGCGTACTCCCACAGACCGGACAAGGCTGCCCTTCCTGCAATTTAGCCCGTAACTCCTTTATATCCCCGGAAGCCTCCAGGCGGGCCTGTTCGATCAGCAGTTGTTCCCGTTCCCGGCGCAATTGCTCGATCTGTTTATCCAGTGCCGGGACGTCGATAGCCTTCAATCTTTCTTCCTGCTTCCGGTATTCTTCCTCTGTCTGTTGCAAAGCCTGCTGCTTGCTCACGGCGGTTTGTTGCAAGCCGGTGAGTTGCTTGCCCAATCCCACCGCATCCTTTTGGATAGCCGCAATCGAACGGTTGCCTGTCTCCATACCCAGACGGGCGGCAGCAGCCGCATCCAGATGGAGCAACAAGGCTGAAAGCTGTTCGGCAATGCTTTCCTTATCCTTAAAACGTTCCCGCCAGGCGGTCAGGCGGGCAATTTCTTCCGCCCCTTGTTTCCGGCGGAGGACGGCAGCCTGGTATTTGTCTTCCGCCTCTTTCTTCCGGGCGGTCGTATCTTTTAAGCGCTGTTCCGAATCGGAGCGATCGCGGAGAGCCGTGTCCAGCTGGATATCCAGCTTACGCGCTTGCAGGATTTCCTGTTGAAGCGACTTGAACCGGGCTTCCGATGCTTGCTGTTCCTCCACTCCTTTTTCATACTCGCGGCGGGCAATAGCCAGAAGTTCCGTTGCACGTGCCAGCCTGTCGGCCGCCTCTTTTTGCTGCACCTGCCGGGCGGCAATCGATTGTTCGGCGGCGCGAACAGCCTCCTGAAGCGTCTGTTGTTCGGCTTTCGCCTTTTCCTGGCGCTGCAATTCCTTTTCCGTAGCAGCAAGGCGGAGGCGCAAGTTGCTTTCTTCCTCATCTGTCAAGAGCTCGACAGACTGTATGCGCAGTTGAATCGCGTCGAAGGCTTCTTTTGCGCGGGCATTCTTTTCAAAAATCTGGCGGGAGATGGCGGAATACAACTCCGTCCCGGTCAGCTTCTCCAACAGGGATGCTTTTTCTCCCTGTTCGGCTTTCAAGAAAGTGGAGAAGTCGTTCTGCGCCAACAATACGGAACGCGTAAACTGCTCGAAGGTCAGCCCTATCAGGTCGATGATGCGGGCTTGCAGCTCGGAACGCGTCCCTTGCTCCTCCTCCGCCTTATCCAGGTTATACAGGGCCAAACGGGGATTCTGCAAACGTCCGTTTTCCTTGTCACGGGCACGCGAGACGGACCAGCGCGCCCGGTAGCGGTGTCCGTTCAATGCGACAAAATCCACTTCCGCATAGCCCGAAGCCGTGCCTCGCCGCAGCAGGAAACGGGGATCGCTCTGCGACAGTTGTTCATTGCTGACATCCTGCAACTTGACATTGTTTTCCTTCGCCTGATCCGTACGGGGCGTACGGGCGAACAGTGCCAGGCACATGGCGTCCAACAACGTAGACTTTCCGGCTCCCGTCGGACCGGAGATAGCAAATATACCGGCCGAAAGCAACGGCTCGGCTGTAAAATCAATTTCAAAATCACCTTCCAGCGAAGCCAGGTTGCGGCCTCGTATCGCTAATATCTTCATAAAGAAACCTCCCGTCTTACCTCGTTAAACATCTGTTCCAGCTCTTCCGGCAAATCGCCTCCGAAACGATTCGTGAACGCGTGCCGGAGCATATCCAACGGATCGATCTTTTGCAGGTCCGTATAAGACAAAGGGCGGAAATCTTCTTCATCCTCCCGTTTCGGATAAGAAGGGATGATGGATGTCAGGCGCACCGCCTTATCCGCCAACGCCTCTTCCACCCGGTGCCGGAAACCCGGATCGGGCTCGGTCAGCAAGACTTGTACTTCCAGATAAGGCCAGAGGCTGCGGTCCGCCTGAGCGTCCGCCGGCGGCAAATCCGCAAGTTGCAAAAGCACTTCCGCCGGGGATGCCGGTTCCGCCGGAATCCGATGCAGACCGGTCCGCAAAGGGACAGGCACCGCTTCCCAATCCGACAGGCATCCGTTTTCGAGC
This sequence comes from Parabacteroides sp. AF48-14, assembly GCF_003477465.1. Lineage (NCBI taxonomy): Bacteria > Pseudomonadati > Bacteroidota > Bacteroidia > Bacteroidales > Tannerellaceae > Parabacteroides > Parabacteroides sp. AF48-14. The sequence goes on along the minus strand of NZ_QUDI01000051.1, from coordinate 2,734 downwards.
GTGACGGCAACCACCTGATGACGGTAATGTTGTTCGGAGAAAGACATGGGCAATGGGCTGCCGGCATAGCGTATATTCTCGCGGCCTCCAACACGTTGCGCTTTATGGATATGCCCGAGGGCGGTATAGGCCAAGCCTTCGTCGAATGCATCCGTGCTGACGGATTCCAGACCGCCCATAATGGTGCGCTCGCTCCGGTCGTCTTCAGACAGTTCGGCTCCCGTGGCGTGCAGGTGTCCCATTGCGACAAGTGCCTCTCCGGGCTGCCGCTGCGCATCGGCATATTCATAGAGTTGGCGGTACATCCGGGTAATACCTGCCACATAGGTATCTTTTCCCTCATCCGAAGCCGGATAATCTCCCTGCCGGAGATACGGCACGGCGAGGCAAAGGGCTTCCCGCTTCCCTTCTTTATTATACAGGGGTATAAGCAACGAGTCAAAGTCGATCTTGCACAAATCTGTCCGGGGGATAATCCCGACAATCGATGTATTCAGTTCTTCCAACAGCGGTATCGGCGCTTCCAACCGTCCCGCCGAATCATGATTCCCCGCCACGACGACAACCTGCAAATGCGGATTACGGCGGTTCGCCTCCCTCAGAAAGCGGAAAAAACGACGTTGCGCGGCTGCCGAAGGATTGGCAACATCAAAGACATCGCCGGCAATCAGCAACACATCAGCCTGCCGCTCCGCCAGCATCCTGGTCAGCCAAGTGAGAAACGCCTCATGCTCTTCATCCCGGTCATACCCGAAGAAGGTTTGCCCTAAGTGCCAGTCGGCGGTATGTATGATTTGTAGTGACATGTTTTTCGTTATTTAGTGACTATCTACAAGATGTAAGTTCAAGCTTGAATGGAAATGTCTTGCTTCTTTCAGCCATTCGCTACTCTCCCTTTAATAAAGTTTTTCCTTTTTTCGTCAGATAATATTTCTGTTTGGGATGTTTGGGTTGTTCAGGATAAAGCGGCTCTACCAAATTCAGTTCTATGCCCGGATAAAGGTAGTTTTTCAGGAAGTTCCTTTTATCTTTCAAGCCCATTGACTCCATAATTTCTTTAGCCGAATATGTATCACCACCGATTGCTGCCAGAACTTTTTCAACTTGTGGGATAACTGTGGGGTGACTGTGGGGTAACTGTGGGGTAACTGTGGGGTTTTGTCCGACAGTATCCCGTACATACCGAAAAACAACCTGCACAAACGAACCATCCGAATGAAACTCCGGATCAGGAAGCCCCACACGACGACATTCGCTGATCATCAACCCTATGCCACGCCCCCAGCTTTCCAACACTTTGCTTTTATAAAGGACATTGGCTATAACAGGATTTTGCGGTTCAGAATCATGCGGTCCTAACAACCTCTCCAATGTCATATCCTCCGGGAACGTGCCGCTGTTCGTCACTTCCACACGATCATCGTAGATTGCTATGCTGACGGAACTGCCCGGTTTGTGGTACAGACGGTGTGAAAAACTGTTCACGCAACTCTCACGCAGAGCTTTGTAGGGGATGGCCAGTTCCTCTTCCCTGTATAGCTTTTCTACCTTCCCGGAAAGTGACAGATGCTTGAAGAAGAAAGCCATGGCCGCATCCAGCAGTTCAAAGATATTGCCGTGTACTCGCTGGTTGTCCATAAACTCGTCTTTATTCAGACCTTTGAAGCGTGCCATCCGCAACAAGCATTGCGGATAGTCCGACAAGTTTTTGCCAAACAATACCGCTGCCGCATTTTTCAGTTTACCATCATCCGATGAAAGGTTGAATTTTCCAAGGATAAGCGGAATATCTTCTATCATGGTCGTTTCCGGCAAACGTCCGCTCTCGACCCCCATACGGACTGCACCGCGGATGACGTTAGAGTCAAGGTTTTCGATTTTCAAACTCTCATTGATGATAGCCTCCCATCCATATTTACCCCCCCCGTTGTAACAGCAACCGGTTGTATTTTTCCTGCGGCATGATAGATGTAACACTTTCCATCCGGTGGTAGGCTCTTCCTTTATAAACGAAAGGGCGGGCCGTTAGTTGCGGATCAGCGTGAAGGGCAATCACGTACCTGTTTGTGTCAGGAATAGCAGTATAAGAAATTTTGATTACGGTCAATGGCTCTATCCGCCTGATAGCTTCTACTATATCCCGTTTTGTCTTGTCGCTCAAATCTTGACCGATTATCTTTCCTTTATCTGTCACGCCAAACAACACGACTCCCCCCGTCCCATTGAGAAAGGCGCAAAGCGTTTCCATACCGCGCTCCAACTGTCCGGTGGTTTCTTTAAATTCAATTTGTTCACTTTCCTTCTGGACTATCAGATGCTTTACATCCTCAAGGTTATCTATTTTCATGCCGCATATTATTGATTTACAAAAATACTCTTTTTCTGTAGATAGACAAAGAAAGGGGAACCTCACGGCCCCCCTTTCACAAACTCACTATTAATAATCTTTGCTTATCAAATATACCCCTTCAAACTTTTACCTTTCAACTTTCAATTATCAGAGGGGCTTATTGTATAAAACGCATTTTCCAGGTTCGATAGACATCCGAAACGAAATAAATGTTAATCCGCTTTTTGGACCTCAAAAAGGGACTTTTTCGCCTTTTTTTGAGCGTTTTCAACAATTATGACCGTCCTCTTTGCCATTACGACGTGCTAATGCGTAGTGTTAAAAAAAACACTCGGCACCTCGCGAAGATTAGCACGGTCGTAATGGCGATTTGGACGGTCGTAA